>NZ_JCAPET010000030.1:0-58250 GCF_059735245.1 Gorillibacterium sp. sgz306347 | reverse complement strand
TGCCCGCCAGGGCATGGGTGGCTAACGGTTGCCACAGCGCTTATTTAGGATAAAACGCCCAAAAACAAGCGAAAAAACAGTAAATAGCCTCTGTGGCAACCGTTACAATTCCCAGCCCCTCTTTTTGGGGCAAATAACCTCCGTGGCAACCGTTCGCGCAACCAAACGGGCAATCCGGTGCCGCAACGGATACGCTCTGAGGCCGCCAAACCAAAACCAGCCGCCGGCAAGAAGCCGCGGCAAGAAACAAGCTGCCCCGAGCCGGGCAATTCCGACTAACGGGACAGCTTGTGTTTTCTTTTTCGCTCAGCCTTTGGTCCCGGACGTGATGTTCATGCCTTCGATAAAATACCGCTGGAAAACAAAGAACAGCACCAGCACCGGCAGCAGCACCATTAGCGAGCCCGCCATCAGGTAATGCCACTGGGTCGCTTCCGTCCCCTTGAAGGCTTGCAGGCCGATTTGCAAATTGAACATCGACTCTTTGTTGACGTACAGCAGCGGCCCCAGAAAGTCGTTCCAGGCGCCCTGGAAGGCCGAAATGGCGATGACGATAATCGCCGGCTTGGCGAGCGGAATCATGATGCGGCTCCAGATGTAGAAGTGCCCGGCCCCGTCGATTTTGGCTGCTTCCAGCAAATCGTTCGGAATGGTCCGGTAAAACTGGCGGAGCAAAAAGATCTGGAACGCCGAGCCGAAAAAGCCCGGAACCATCAACGGCAAATAGGTGCCGACCCAGCCCAGCTTCGAAAACAGGATGTACTGCGGGATCAAGGTGCAAAAGCCGGGGATCATCATGGTCGCCAGCACGATGGAAAACAGCACGTCCCGCCCGGGAAAGCGAATCCGGGCAAACCCGTAGGCGATAAACGAATTGGACAGCACGTGGGAGATCACCGCAACGGAGGCCAGAAAAAGCGTGTTAAGCGTGTACCGGCCGAAATTGCCTTTTTCCCACGCCTGCAGATAGTTGCTCCATTGAAACTCTTGCGGAAAATAGGTCGGCGGATAGGTCATGATCTCCTGGATCGGCTTCAGGGAAGTCGAAATCATCCACCAAAACGGCGCCAAAATGATGGCGCTGAAGCCGATCATGATAGCCAGCAGGATGAAGTTTCGCAGCCGTAGCCGGTTTTTGCGGTTTTCAAAATAGCGGACCCGCGTCATGGATGTCGAAACGCTCATCGCCGATCCCCCTCTTCATAATGAACCCAATATTTGGACAAGGCGAGATTGACCAGCGTGAGAACAAGCACGATCACGAACAGGAACCAGGCCATGGCCGACGCATACCCCATTTGGTATACCCGGAACGCTTTGTTGAACATGTGCAGGTTGTAAAAGAGCAGCGAGTTCATCGGCGAGCCCGGCGTGTTCGGGTCGAGCGCCATCACATACCCTTCCTGGAAAATCTGGAACCCGGCGATGAGGTTGGTGATCAGCTCAAAGAGCAGCACAGGGGTGATCATCGGCAGCGTCACATGCCAAAACTTCCGCAGCGCCCCCGCCCCGTCCAGCTCGGCGGCTTCATAAAGGTGATGCGGCACATTTTGCAGCGTCGCCAGGTAAAGCAGCATGCCGCCGCCGACGCCCCACAGCTTCATCAGAATGATGGCCGGCTTGGTCCAGGCCGGATCGGCCAGCCAGGCGGGCCCTTCGATGCCGAACCAGCCGAGCGCCACATTGACGAGCCCCGCGCCCGGATTCAGCAGCATCATCCAAAGCAGGAAAACGGCCACGCCGGACAGCACGGACGGCAAATAAAAAATGGTGCGGAAAATCTTCATCCCCGGCACCCGCTGATTCAGCATCGTGGCGAGCAGCAGGGAGCCGATGGTAACGGTCGGCACGCTGAACGCTACGTAAAACAGAGTGTTCTTCAAGGACTTCCAGAACAGCGGATCATGGTAAAACATCGTATCGTAGTTGCGCAAGCCCACCCAGTCCATACGGGACGTAATGTCGTAATTCGTGAAGCTGGCATAAAGGGAAAACAGCATCGGCCCCAGGGTGAACGCCAGAAAACCGACGATCCAGGGGGAGATAAAAAGGAAGCCGGAAAGGGCCTCCTTTCTTCTCAGCTTGCTGTGTTGTTTTTTGAAAGGACGAACGGCCGCCATATACAGCTCTCCTTTGCACGGATTTACAAGAAGGGATAAGGGGAAAACGGGTGGCGGGCTTCACGCCCCAACCACCCGCTCCCGGTTTATTGGTTTTGCTTGACCATATTTTCAATGTCGCTCTGCGCCTTGTCGAGCGCGCCTTTGGCGTCCGTCTGGCCGAGCATGGCGGCGTCGCCCTGCGGGTCCAGCATCGTTTGAAAATCGGGGGCTGCGAGCGGACGCGGATAGATCTTGGTAACTTCCAGGTTCTCAACCGAAGCCTTGTAAATGGGGTCTTTTTGCAGATCGGCGTTATTGGACGCTTCCTTGTTGGCCACGTTGTCGTAGTTCTTTTGCGCCCAGTAGGTTTGCGCCTGTACGTCCGTCAGGTACTTCATGAACTCATAGGAAGCTTCCGGATTTTTGGCGCCGTACGGAATTTCCACTACAAAGCCGCCGCCGGAGCTCCAGTGCCCCGCACCGTCGGAAACCTCCGGAATCGGCGCGACGCCGAAGTCCAGATCCTTGCCGTAGTCGCGGATTTGCGTGTAGAACGTCGTCACGTCCGGCCAGATGGCCACTTTGCCGGCAATGAACGGATTCGCCTGCTGCGAGCCGAACTCCGCTTTAAAGGCGTCGATATTCTGCTGCCCGATCCGGTCGCGGTAGCGCAGCACGTAATTCAGGGCGTCCACCTTGGCCGGCGTGTTGATCGCAGGCTGATTGTTGTCGTCAAACCAGCCGGTTCCCCCGTCGAAATTGACGGCGATCGCCTTCCAGTCGAAGCCGCCGAACTGCGGCGCGTACCCGACCGTGGTGTAGCGGTCTCCGTCTTTTTTATCCAGCTTGATTGCGGCCTGCTCCAGCTCGTCCCACGTATTCGGGAAGTTTTCCGGGTCCAGCCCCGCTTCGCGGAAAAGGGTTTTGTTGTAGAACATCATCCGGGTATCCGTATTGAACGGCAGCGCGTACGCTTTGCCGTCATGCACCACCTTGTCCCACAGCTCCGGGAAAAAGCGGTCCTCGATGCTTTCCTGCTGCATGTATGTAGACAAATCGGTGTTCTGGTTTTTGGTTGCCCGGCTTCCGACCTCTTCGATGCTGTTGATGATTACATCGGGCGGGTTGCCTGCCGCGACAGCCGCCAGCGATTTCGTCCAAATGTCGCCGAAGGGGTAATAGGTATGTTTGACCACGATCCGGTCTTGCGAATTGTTGAAGTCGTCGATAATCTTCTCGATAATCGGCCGGCGTGTCTCCGATCCCCAAAAGGTCCAGAAGTCCAGCTCGATTTTTCCGCCTTCTCCCGATGCGCTGCCTGCGGAGGAATCCGCGTTCAAGTCCTCTCCGCACCCGGAAAGAAGAACCGCAGTCCCGAGCATGGCGGCAAAAACGGGAGTCAAACCTTTTCTGAATTTCATTGCTGCTCCTCCTCTTATCTAGTTGTCCATAGGGCTGCTCAGTTCTTACCCCTGGAACGTAAAAGAGAAACAAGCAAAATTCGGGAGCTAGCCGTGCGGGCATGCGAAAAACGCCGTTTCGCGGAAAGGCTCCGCAAAACGGCGCTGTGGCGGTTCTTGTTTCTTACATGACCCGTTTAAACATCTTTTCCAGCTCATAGGTGCTGAAGCTGACCAGAATCGGCCGTCCGTGCGGGCACGTGTACGGATTGCGGCAGGCCGCCAGGCGGTCAAGCAGCGCTTCCATCTCGGGACGGGTCATGTTCTGGTTGGCTTTGATGGATGCCTTGCAGGAGCACATTGCGGCGGCGGCGTCGCGCAGACCGGCGATGTCCACCGTCTGCTTGCCCCCGATGACCCATTCGATCATTTCCATGACCAGGTCTTTTTCCTCGCCTTTGGGGAGCCAGTGCGGGTAGGCGCGGACCAGGAACGAGGAGCCGCCGAACGGCTCCAGGTAAACGCCGGCCTGCTCCAGCAAATGGAGCCTCCCGCTCAGCGCCGCCGCTTCGGCGCCGGTGAACTCCAGCGTCAGCGGCAGCAGAAGCTCCTGGCTTGCTTCCAACGGCTTGCCAAACAGGCTGCGGTAATACTCGTAATTGATCCGCTCGTGCGCCGCATGCTGGTCGATCAGATACATGCCGTCCGCATTCTGCGCGACCAGGTAAGTGCCGTGCAGCTGGCCGACCGGGTCGAGCGCCGGAAACGCCGGCGCCTCCGGTGCGGCTGTGGCGGCCTTTTGGGCGGCGGCAAACAACGCCGGGTTGAAGCCCGCTTCGCGGCGCGTTCCGGACCGTCCGCCCGCCGGGCGAACACCGGCCGCGGAGCCGCCGGATGCCGGCCTGCTTCCGGGCAGTCCGCCGGACAAGGCCGGCTCATTCGGCGGCGACAGCGGCAGCTGCGCGTACGGGCCGCTTCCGCTCCCTCTTTCCCCCGCTTCTCCCGGGGAAAAGGTCGCGGGAGCCGGCTCCCGTTCGCTTGCCGAACGGCTCGCCCCCCCGGAAAACGGGCGCGCTTCGGGCGGCCAGCTTCGGCTGCGGCGCTCGTCGGCGCCGCCGTCCGGCTGGCGGGACTCCGTTCTCCCCGCAGCCTCCGAAACGGGACGGCCGAAGTCTCCGCCCGTCCCTCCTTCCGCCGCCGGACCGGTTTGCCCGGCCTCGCTCCACGGCATGCGGCCTCCGCTTTCCTCCGGCGGTTCGGGCGGCAAAGGCGCCTGCTCTCCCGCGCCGGGCCGGTACAGTGCAAACTGCTCCTGTACTACCGCATTTTTGCCCACCGGCGTTTTGACGCCGCCCTTCGGGATCAGCGATTCACGGCCGAGCGCTTCCCGCACCGCCTTTTCGGTCAGCGCCAGCAGCTCAGCCTCCTTGCTGAACCGGACCTCAAGTTTGGAAGGATGAACGTTCACGTCGAGCAGCGACGGCTCCATCTCGAAATGCAGCACGCCGACCGGGTAGCGGTTGACCGGCAGAAGCGTATGGTACGCCCGAAGGATCGCCTGGGTCAAAGCGAAGCTGCGGATGTACCGCCCGTTTACAACGAGCGAAAGAGCCGACCGGCCGGTCCGGGTCGTTTCCGGCTTGGACACGTAACCCGTAATCCGGTAATCCAGGTCTTCCCCTTCGACCGGCACCATGCTTTTTGCAGTCGCCGTTCCGTATACCGCAGCAAGCACATTCAGCAAATCGCCGTTTCCCTGCGTTTGCAGCAGCGTGTGGCCGTTATGCTTCAGGGTAAACGCAACCTCGGGGTGAGCCATGGCCAGCCGATACATATAATCGGATACATGCCCGAGCTCGGTCTGAATGGTCTTCATGTATTTCAGCCGGGCGGGCGTGTTGTAGAAAAGCTCCTTTACGCGGATGTCCGTGCCCCGAGGAGAGGCGGCTTCCTCCGCCGCCGCGAGCGTGCCGCCCTCGATCACGATCCGCCGGCCGAGCCCGTCGGTCCGGTCCGACGTCAGGCATTCCACCTTGGCTACGGCCGCGATGCTGGGCAGGGCTTCGCCCCGGAAGCCGAGCGTGCGGATCTGAAACAGATCCTTGCCCTTGGCGATTTTACTCGTGGCGTGACGGGCGAACGCAAGCTCGGAATCGTCCGGGGCGATGCCGGAGCCGTTGTCCGTCACCCGGATCAGCGTCAAGCCGCCTTCCTCGATGGCGACGTCGATGCGGGTGCTGCCGGCGTCGACGGAGTTCTCGACCAGCTCCTTCACAACGGACGAAGGCCGCTCGACCACCTCGCCCGCGGCGATCTGGTTTGCGATATGCTCGTCCAGCACGTTGATCTTGCCCACTCGCATTCCCTCCTTACGCCTTGTCGGCCAGCTTTTGCTTCAGCTCGAACAGGAAATTCATCGCCTGAATCGGCGTCATGTTGATCAGGTCGGCGCTGCGCAGCCGATCGGCCAGCTTCTGCAGCTTGGCATCCGCTTTTGGGGAAGTCCCCGCTTCTGGCGACCGGGCTGCCGGACCGAACAAATCAAGCTGCACGACCGCATCCGTGAAGGCCGAAGGCTCCGGACCCGCGCCGCTCGACGTCTCCGGTCGTTCCTCCCGCGCAGCCGCTGCGTGCAGCGAACCGGCAGCGAAAGCGCCGGTTTCTTCCGCTTGAGCAGCCCCGCTTCCCGCAGGATGCAGGGGCTCCGCTAGGGCAGCCCTCTGCGCTTCCGAGCTGCCGCCGGTTGTCGTTCGGGCTGCCTCGTCCGCTTCCGGCCTGCGGAATTCCTGCGGCAGCCTTCCGCCTTCCGCCGCCGCTTCCGCCAGCGCCGCCTGCTCCTCGGCGCGCGCCTCGAATACGTTCAGGAGCGCGTACGAGCGCTCGATCACTTCCTCCGGCAGCCCCGCGATGCGCGCGCAATAGATGCCGTAGCTGGTGCTGGCGGCGCCGCGGATCAGCTTGCGCAGGAAGGTGACCTGCTGGCCGCTTTCCTTGACGGCCATGCAGTAGTTGTGCAAATGGGCCAGGCTCTCCTCCAGATGCGCCAGCTCGTGAAAATGCGTCGATACCAGCGTTTTGCAGCCGACCCGGTCATGCAGAAACTCGATGACGGCCTGCGCAATGGCCATCCCTTCTCCGGTCGACGTACCCCGGCCCAGCTCATCGATGATGACCAGGCTTCGCGGCGTGGCTTTTTCCGTCATGGCCCGGATGTCCATCATCTCGACCATAAACGTGCTCTGCCCGCCGATCAGATCGTCCGCCGCCCCGATGCGGGTAAAAATTCGGTCCACAAGCGGCAGCTCCGCCCGTTCGGCCGGCACAAAGCAGCCGATCTGCGCCATGATGCAGAGCACGGCCACCTGCCGCATATACGTGCTTTTCCCGGCCATGTTTGGCCCGGTAATCAGCAGAATGCGCGACTCCTCGCGCGTCAGATTGGTTCCGTTCGCGATAAACGCCTGATCTCCCATCACCGCTTCGACGACCGGATGCCGACCTTCCTCCACCACAAGGTCGAAGCCGTCGGTTACCTTCGGGCGGACGAACCGGCCCGCCGCGCTGACCGCCGCGAACGATTGCAGCACATCGACCGAAGCCACGGCCTCGGCCAGCTTTTGCAGCCGCCGGGTTTCCCCGGCGATCCGGTCGCGCAGCTCGCAGAACAGCTCATATTCGATGCCGAACATTTTTTCTTCCGCTTCCAGTATGAGCGATTCCTTTTCCTTCAGCTCGGGCGTGATGTAGCGCTCGGCGTTGGCAAGCGTCTGTTTACGCTCGTAGAGCCCTTCCGGGATCGACGCCAGGTGAGAGCGGGTCACTTCAATGTAATAGCCGAACACTTTGTTAAACCCGATCTTCAGCGACTTGATGCCGGTCCGCTCCCGCTCCTGGCTTTCCAGCGCCGCGATCCACGCTTTGCCGTTCCGGCTCGCTTCCTTCAGCCGGTCCAGATGCTCGTGGCAGCCTTCGCGGATCAACCCGCCTTCCTTAATCGAGATTGGCGGATCGTCGACAAGCGTTGCGGCGATCCAATCGCTCACATCGCCGCAGGTGTCCAGCCGCTCGGCAATACGGCGCAGCGTCTCCGATCCCGACGCCAGGCAGGCGGCCTGGAAGGCGGGCATTTGCTCCAGCGAGCGCCGGAGAGCGGCCAGATCGCGCCCGTTCGCGCTCCCGTAGGAAACCCGGGCCACGAGCCGCTCCAGGTCGTATACCTCGCGCAGCACGCCGCGCAGCTCTTCGCGTTCGATCAGCTTCGCGACCAGCTTCTCCACCGCTTCCAGCCGCTCGTCGATCCGCGTGCGGCTGTACAGCGGCTTTTCGATCCAGCGGCGCAGCATCCGCCCGCCCATCGCCGTCTCGGTCTTGTCGAGCAGCCACAGAAGCGAGCCTTTTTTGGCCCGCTCCCGAACCGTCTCGGTCAGCTCCAGGTTGCGCCTCGTGAACGGGTCCATCGTCATGTATTCTTCGGAGCCGTACACACGGACGCCGGTAATGTGGCCGAGCGAGCGCTTTTGCGTTTCCTTCAGGTAGGTCATCAGGAGCACAACCGCTTCCCGGGCCGCCGGCTCCAGCCGGTCCAGTATATCTCCGCCGAAATGCGCGCGGGCGAACGCTTCGTCCCGGCGGTTCCAATCGGTGGTCAGCGCGCCGCCCGCCCCGTTCTGCTGCGCCTCGCGATAAGCCGCCAGCGCCTCTCCATACGCCAGCAGCTCGGCAGGCGAATACGTGGTCACTTCATCCGCAAGCCGTTCCAGCGAACGGTCCAGCACAGTGGCGTAAAGCTCACCGGTTGTGAGGTCGCAGACGGCAAAGCCGAACCGGTCGCCGGCAAGCGAAACGGACGCAATGTAATTGTTCGCCGTATCGCTCAACAGCTTGCCTTCCATCAGCGTGCCGGGCGTTACGATGCGCACGATCTCCCGCCGCACCATGCCTTTGGTCGTGGCCGGGTCCTCCATCTGCTCGCAGATCGCGACTTTATACCCTTTCTCGATAAGCCGCGTTATGTAGCTTTCAGCCGAATGGTAGGGAACGCCGCACATCGGCACCCGCTCGCCCCCGCCCCCTTCGCGGCCGGTCAGCGTCAGCTCCAGCTCGCGGGACGCTTGCAGCGCATCCTCAAAAAACATTTCATAGAAATCGCCGAGGCGAAAAAACAAAAAGGCGTCCGGCACTTCCGCCTTGACAGCCAAATATTGCTCGATCATGGGCGTATATTTCAACGAAAACCATCCTCCAAACCCTTGCTAGCTCGTTCCATTATACCATGTTTCATACCGCTTTGGCTTGCTGCAGACCGGATCCCAGCAAGAAGCGGACAGGTCCGTGCAAGCGGCCGATTCCTGTTTGGCGCAAAGTAACGCCGAACAAATAAACCTTGCCGCAACGAGCGCCACTAGCGTCTCATCCGGCAAGGTTTCCATCTTTGCAAGCCTATCCGCAGCCGGCCGCCGCGGTTCTTTCCCGGCTAGGCGTTCTCCGCTGCAACCCGGTCCCCCCGCGTGCGGGGCGTCGAAAGAACCAGAAACTCGACGTCGTTCTCCGAACGGTTCATTACCTGGTGAGGCTGAAGCGGCTCAATGGCAAGCCCGTCTCTTTCGTGCAGGGTGTATTCCGTCCCCCCTACTTCCAGCGTTAAGGTGCCGGATAAAACAAAGAAAAACTGCCGCGCCCGGTTGTGGTAATGCCGGATTTCCGAGGTTCCGGGAGGCATCCGTTCCTCAATGAGACTCTGTTCTTCCCGGTCGATCAGCCTCCATCCGTCACAGGCTTGCCCCCACTGATAATGAGCTGCGTTCGCTTTGTTGATGATGGTCATCCTGTTGTCCCTCCGTCAAAATTTTTGCTGGCTCGCTATCCCGACCACGTCTTAACCAGTGGATGGTCCGCCAACGCCAATAATTGATTTCCCTTCGACTCAGCAATGGCTCCATGTCGTGAAAAGGCGGTGCGTATCTGCGCCGGGGAGAGCTGCTTTATCGCCGGGTGCTTTTGAAAAGCTTCATAAACCTCATGCTCCCAAATATAATCCGTCAGCAAATGAGTGAAATAACCTTTGAAAAACCATTTCCAGTTCTCCTCTTCTTTAAGTAGGAGGAAATCACGGTAAACCTGTTCCCAAGCTGTGGCCTCTTGTCGGAAGCCTCCCAGGTGCGTGCCCCGTTTGTCCTCCCTTCCTGTTCCCGGCCTCATGTGAATCGCGTCCGGTGCCAGGCTTCCCAGCAGAAAAGAAGGCAAAGCAGCTTCGCCGTTTCCCGCCCGCCCGCAATCGCATCCCTCGGCTTCTATTTTTGGGATTTGGTGACGCCTGAAGCGAGGCGCCGAAAGTGTTCCTCCTGCTCGGACGAAGCAAAAGCTTCTTTAGGAACAAACCAAAACCCCTGATTATGATGAAAAAGATAAAAAAACGATTTCGTTTCCCAGAGGTTCTTAAACATACTCCACTCCATTTCGGAATGGCTGTCTTCCGAGCTTAAGGCAGCGCCCTTCTTACCAAAAGACAGGGTGAACTCTTTTTGATACCGCTTGTCCCGTGCCACTTTGGCGGGCATGATGTAGCAGCTTTTGACGTAAAAATAAACCAGCAAAAAGAAGACGACCAAGGTCAAAATCAGCTTCTGGCTCGTATATTGATCGATCAGCGAATAGAGGAAAAATAAGAAAACCAAAATCCCGATACCGAAAAACAATCTTATCTTGGCCGATTTCCAGAAGTAAGTTTGAATGGCCTGCTTTAAATATGCGCTGTATTGAAAAGTAATGCGGTCCATAGGGTCCTCCGTGATGATTGTATTTTCGATTTAAGCCGCGCTTGTTGCCACTTTCTTTACTCCGCTCCCGTTCCATCCGCTTCCAGCTCGAAGATGCGCTCCAGAAACTCTTTAAGCTGCCGCTCGTTCTCCCTCCCGGTTTCCGAAAAGCTCGTATAGGCCCACGTTATGATTCCTACCAGCAGGTAGGCAATCGCAGAAAGACCGGCGATTAGCGGCAGCATCGTCCAACCAAATTCAATCAAGAGCAGCATCGTTACAAGCAACAAACCGGACAGAACCGACACCGGGTCCGTCAGTCCGCGAAAGAGCACAAAAGCGACCCGCGTCCTTCCCGCTTTTGTGTAGATCCGGCCTATGGCCTTGTTGAAAAAAGCATTGTTCCGCCGGTAGACCCCATCACGGTAAACCACAGTAAAAAACCCGGCTTTGCTCCATCCGGTATACCGCTCGTCACCGAACGACAAGGAGATAAAATCCACACAATCCCTCAGCGCTTGAACGCATTCCCGCCTGGTCAGCTTGGTCGTATACCTTTGTTTCATAGCCCCACCCTTTTTTTGATCCGACAGCCTGTTCGGTTTATACGTTATCCGGCCGTCGGACGTTCCCGGTAATGCGCGATGTCCGCATGCAGCAAAATGGTGGGCCGGTCCGCATCCAGTTCGATTTTGCACAAGCAGGCCGGATGAATGTAAGGGGGATTCCAAAGCTCGCGAAACGGGCGATTCTCGAAAAACGCCATAAGCACTTTGACCACAACGGTATGCGTAACGATCAGAATCGCTTTTCCCGGATGCTCCGCCACCAATCGGTTTAACTGCTCTAGCGCCCGCCGGGAAACCTCCTGAAACGTCTCGCCGCCTTCGACCCGGAAGCTTTCCGGGTCGTGCCAGAAATGCTCGAACGCCTCCGGGTACCGCTCTTTGGCCTCCTCCTGCCGCATGCCTTCCCAGACACCCAGATTGATTTCCATAAACGCTTCGCTCTCCCGAATTTCGAGGTCGCGCGGTCCGCGAATGATAGCGGCCGTACGGCTCGCCCGTTTGCTTGGGCTTGTGTAAATGACATCGATCGGTTCGGCCTGCATCGATTCCGCCAGCCATTCCGCCTGCTTCACCCCGAGCTCCGTGAGCGCGGAGTCCCGGTGCCCCTGCAGCCGGTGCTCCACATTCCATTCGGTTTGTCCATGCCGGACCAGGTAAACCAATGTCTTCTCATTTGTCATGCGGTCAGCCTCTTTCGTCTGCTTGTTATTCCTGAAGCTTGTACTCCGATTCGACGTCCATCAGACCCCTTACAAAAATACGTTCCCTCACTTTGTCGTTTTTGTACGAGCTTACCCAAAACGGCCAGATAAGATCGGTAAAGGTTCGCTGCCCCTCGACCGCAATGCCGATGTTTTTGCCGATTTCATCCTCACTTGGCGGCCCTCCCTTGCTCCATACATAAACCCGGTCTTCAAAATAAATCCGGTCCCCCACCTTCTCATACATGTCCAGACCAAACCGCGTGTACAGAAACCATGCGACGACGGCCAACGGGATGATGGCGAAGATGAAAAGCCCCCGGTATTTTTTGATCATGGGGCGGAATCCTTTATGTCCTTAATAAAGCAAATGATCCGATTCGCTTCCGCAAACCCTGCCTGAAGGTGAAAACGATAGCTGACTGTATTCGTCAATTCGATATCGGACGCCACCTGCCGGCATCCTTTGCTGCGCGCCCACACTTCGCCTGCACGCAGGAGCGCTTTTGCGGCTCCCCGTTTCCGATATTCCGGCCGTATGTATACCCCCTCCACGTAGCCAATGGGGCTGGAGTCGGCTCCCTCCACGTAATCGGCCCGAATGGAGAAATGGACGAACCCGGCATAATCCGGCTCCCCTTCCGGGCGGATCAAGAGCAGCAGATCGCTCCCGGAAGCCGCGAATTCCCGGCATTCGCGCAGCATGCCTGCCTTGTCGTTGTCCGGCCATAAGTCTACCATCAATCCGGCTACGATGTCGAAGGTGTCCGCTTGCGCCGGTTCAATAATCCATGCCATTCCCATACGGCCTCCAATCGTTACGCGTTATCAATGATTTAACTTTTCTCATAACCATACAATGCATAGTCAGCAATCAGATAGAAGCCGTTTGCCAGCCTGTCTTGGAAAGCCGGATCGACGGCAAAACCAAAATCCGATCCCGGTCCGAAGCCCGGTCCGATTTGAATCTCGTTTCCATCAAGGTCGAAAAGTTGGAATTGTCCCGCCGGGCTCGTAACAGAATCGTCCTCATGAACCACGCCGTCGTAAAGAAACTCTCCGCGTTTATACGCCAGATCAAAGCTCGTTTGGAAGCTAAAATACAAGTCGGTTCCTCTGTCCCGAACATTATCGAGTATTATTTTTGTATGATGCTGATCATATACCGTTTTTTCCACTTCCCTTTGTTCTCCCGGCTTCAGGGCCAACCATTTCGGATCTATAAAAATCCGAACGGGGACCTTTTCATCTTTGGTGAACAAGTCATATCCCTTTTGGTCTATTGCATTCTGAAGAATCGCTTTGCTAGAGTGATGAGCCATATAATACCGGTATCCTGCAAAACCAGCCAGGAAGATGAGAATCAAGCTGAACTAAATCCCCCTGAACTTTTTCATGCTGTTCTCCTTTAGGAATTAGTTTTTATCCCTTTGCTTTACCTCAATGAGTTTGTAAATGGCCGTTTCGATCTCTTTGCTGGAGGCCGCCTGTTTTCGAAGCGTGACGCTGATTTCCATCAGTAAAAGAACTGCAATCACCAGCACCGCAAAAATCGCTGCAATCATGTTCGTTCTCCTTTTTGATTAAATGAACTACCCTTCGGTTTCCACCAGACTGGCCGCACGCATAATAATGAAAGGACGCAAGATCAGGGTAAAGAGAGACGTTAATTTTACCGGCCAAACGGCGGCCAAAGTGAGCGTCAATTCGATCCGCATTCGTCTCCAGAGTCTGAGCGAGCTCTTCTATGGACGTTTCGTCATACGCGAAAAAGAATCGAAACCGACCGGTTCCCAGACGCTTTGGCAGCCTGTGAAACCGGCGATAAAAGGCCATTCGACACAATTGAGCCAGCTGCATAAAGTCCTGATTACCCCCAGAAAAAAATTCGGCCAGCCGTGTGGACCAGCATTTTCCGGTCGTATAACGAATCAACCCGGAGTAACGGCCGCTTGCTTTGCTTTATAAAAATACGGCCCGCACAGTTCCTCATGCGTACGAACATAGGTCCAGGAAAATTCCGTATCGAACACATATACATCATGCTTTTCATCAAAATCCGCTGCGGCAATAGCCTTTGCATTCCGATACAGCAAAACGACCGGAGAATGCTGATCCATCACATAAACTTCCTCTTTCGGTATGGCGTCAAAAGCTTCTCTCGCCTTCCGCCCTTCCAGGCAGCCTACCTTTTTGTAACTGAATACATGCCATTTAAATGCTTCGTAGAAAATCGCCTTCTTGATATCCTCGCTCACTAATCCTGCAAACGACCAGTCCCATAATGTAATAATGCGAAGGGATTCATGCGGCAATTCCGTTACAATCGCTCTATTCCTGACTGTTTGCTTTTCAAAAACATTCCGCTGTTCTATCAAAAGACAATGCTGGTAAACCTCTTCTAAGTCTTCCTCCGGCAAGCCGTCCAATATCCGCAAAATCTTGCTTTTTTCCATACGAAACTCCACCTCTTACCGGACAAAGGTGTTTTGCACCCGTACCGATTTCAAAAAATACGGAATCCAGATCAGACAGGCGAACACAGACCGAATCAATTCTTTCAGCGAATCCGTGTCCTTTACTTCCCGGACAAGCGGAATGAGCTGCAGCAAACTATAGTCGATGATGAAAAGAGCCAGATTCCCGATCAACAAGATGATCATCAACCGGGGAGTGGCGGTTTTTTTCTGATAGAAGTGGACCAGGATGGAAACGCAAAAGGCGATGATCACAAGATTTGCACCCATTTCAAAGGGAAGAGCGGGCGCCCACAAGCGATGATAAAAGACGCTATCGCGGGACGTAAGGAGCTCCCAGGTCCCATTTCCGAACATCGGCAGATGAAATTGAAACAACTGGATTAACGTTATCAGGCAGGATAAATAAAGTCCGATTTGAACCAGGACCAGCCAGCCGCCGAGCCCCGAAGGCCCATATGAATACTTCCCGTTTTGTGTTTCTTGTACATTTGTTTCCATCCGCATGCTCTCCCTGTAAATACATCTTTTTTAGCTATAAAAACGCACCGAAGCCAAAGCGTATGCGATGACCAGGTGCGCTGTTCTAGCGAAAGTTTTTGACGAAGCGGGAGCCGGTGATTTCAAACCCCAGCTCTTTGTAAAAACGGTGGGCTTCCTCCGCCCGGTGAGTGCCGGACACCAGCCAGGTGCCCTTGCAATCGTGATCCCTTGAGAGAACGTCCGCGAACTCCATGAGCGCCCTTCCGATCCCTTTTCGTTTGGCCTCCCGGTCCACCACAAGAACGGAAACTTCCCCGTACCGGATAATGTCCTCCACGCTTTCGCGTACGCGAAATGCCATGGCTCCCAAAACCTGACCCGCTTCTTCATAGACATACAGCTGATCCAACGGGCTCCGTTCCACAAACGCCACCCTGTTCCGCATGACGGCTTCCGTAATTTCCCGATTCAGCAGTTGGGACATCAAGCGGCTTAACGCCCGGCAGTCCTCGAAGGTCGCTTTTCTGATTACAGGCTGCATGAGTTTTCCTTTCCGCGCTCAGCTTTTGATCACATGCTCGTCCAGCATGCCTGCTTCGTACCGGTTCATATGGGTTTCAAACGTGCCCGCTTCAAAAAAGAGGGGAACCCGTCTGCGAAAATTCTCCTGCATTTCGATACGCCCGATTTCCGCCAAAGGCACCCAGCGAGGCTTGCCTTCTCTGCTGTTCTCCAGCAGCTCCCCTTCAAAGTCACAGGTCAGATAATTAAAGATCAAATACCGTTCCCGGTTCGGATTCATGAATTCCGCAATGCCTTTAAACGTTAAATTTCTGACTGTCAGGCCTGTCTCTTCCTTCACTTCCCGGATGGCGCACTGAATGGGGCTTTCGGGGTACTCTACTTTTCCCCCTGGCGCGATAAACCCACTAAAGGAATCGTGCTGCCGGTCCAGAAGCAGGATATTTTCCTCTTTGGCAATCATGCAAACGGTATAAAGCTTGACGTTTTCCGACAAGGGAGTTCCTCCGCTTTCACGCTTTTTACTTATGGGCCTTGTCATAAGGCCGACTCTTACCTGCTAGCCGTTGTGCTTTTTTCGTTTAAACACGACAATGATATCTCTGGATGCGCCCTGTCCCAGACTTGTATCAAAGCAGGACACAAGCTCCCACCCCTGTTCGCCATGCAAGTTTAACCCGTCTTCAAATTCCCGGGTATCAACTTTCCCTCCCAGAAACCCGCCGGTCTGGTATTTCATCGTTTTGTATTCCCACCGTTCCATTGCTTTTCCGTCCTTTCCGTTAACGGTACAGCCGTGGAATAAATCCACCCGACATTTTCCGTCATTTGGATGCGTTCTTCTTTTCACTGTAGTGGATTTTTTGTTTTTCGGCAATGAGAAAAGTATGCGTGCTCCGGCTCCGGACGTTGGCGGAAAGTAATAATCCGACTCGGCATTGGCACCATCTCCGAAGAATTTTCGGACCCCAAAAACTTCGTGTACTCCTTTTACGAAAACAAAAAAACCGGCGAGGATGAGTCCTGCCGGTTCAGCAAACCGTGATTAATAGGGCATCGTTTTTAGTGAAAATGCAGCTTCTCTCCGATCATTTTCCTCCGCATGCAGAAACGGATATCGCCACCGCTACATCCGCCTGGTGAAAAACAGGGCTTGCTGTTCTAACGGATGTATTTGAGCTTATTTGCCGCAAATGGAGCTTTTTTATTTTCTACCCTGAAAAAAACACAACGTCATAGTCTGTGGTGCCCGCCAGGGCATGGGTGGCTAACGGTTGCCACAGCGCTTATTCGCCCAAAAAACCCCTATTTCCATTTCTAACGGTTGTGGCAGCGCTTATTTGCCCCAAAAAGACCAAAACGCCCCCTCTCCCAGCCAAATAAGCTCCGTGGCAACCGTTACATTCTTAAATCTGCCGTTTTGGGGACAATAAGCTCGCTCACAACCGTTAGAGCCAAGCATTCCCTTTTAACGTGATTTTCCGGGATGATTCGACCGTGTATGACTGCGAATTCAGATAAATAACAACGCGGCAGCCGCTTTGGCCTGCGCCGGCCGGCGGTCCTCCTTGAAGCAGCTTCCGCTGTTACGGGTTATCCGCTCGCGTACCGGAAGCGGCGAAGCCACACTATGCGCCGGCGTCCGCACGATCCGGGCGGTTTCCCTCGCCGCCGATGAATCCGCATGTGCCGGCCGGTCCAGCGCCGCACCCGAACCCGGCGGGGACTGCCGCCCCTGTAACGCCGGCACGCTTCGCGGCGGAAGGCCTGCCGCGTGGGGGGAGGGCGGCGCTCCCCCTTCTGCTGCCGCATATTGCAATTGCCCAGCCGGGGCTGCCGAAGGGGAGGGAAGCGTACTCCTATCCTCCACCAATCTTCGCAGCTGCGGGCCTGGAGCTGCCGGGATGCCGGCAGGCCGGTCCAGCGCCGCCGGCGGATAGTCGGCCGGGCCGATGCCCCAGGCGGCCCGGAAATCCTCGCTGTCCGCGAGCGGGGCTTCGCCAAGCGACGCGGCCTTCAGCCGGCCGAGCTCTTCCGCGTACGCCCCGTACTCGGGGAGCGCCTCCAGCTCGGCCCATAGCTTGCGGGCGGCGGGCCGCAGCCGCTCCTTGTCGCCGGTGTAAAACATCCGGCGCAGCGCGGGATGGCGCAGCGGCTCCTGCCGCAGCTCGCGCCAGTGCCGGGCCGCGAGCCACGCGAGCGCGAGCACGGCGCCGGCCAGCCAGGGCGCGGCCAGCCAGCTCGGCAGCGCGCGGTATTCAAAGCCGCCGTGGCGCTTGCGGCGGCATTCGCCGAGCCGACCGTAGCGGGGGCGGCGCCGGCGCGAATCGTCGCTCTCCGCCAGCATGAGCGGGAGCGCGACGTAATTGTCCAGCGCGCGCAGCAGCCGGCCGGTGAGCGGTACGCCGCTGAAATGGATGTGCCCGCCGAGCGGCAATCCCTTCACCGGCATGCCGCCCGCGCGCCATTCCAGCTCCGCATCGCCGATTTTGCGGGCGGCCAGCCGCATCGTCCGGCGCAGGCCCGCCACCAAACCGGCCGGCGTCGGGCTGGGCTCCGGCCGCAGCTCGGCCAGCGGCACAATGACGCGCCGGTCGCCGAGCACGACGGCATCACAGCCGACCTTGCCTTGCCGGTCCAGAAACCTTTCTGCGGGAACGACCTTTCCGTCGGGACGAACCAGCAGAAATTCCGGATCGGCTCCCAACAAAAGCCCTGGCATCGGCCAGGCATCCGTGCCGTCCTCTCTCGAGGTTGCGATGGAAGCCGACTTTCCTGCCGTCCCTGTCTTTGCAACTGTGCCCGCTTTTCCAGCCATATCCCCTGTTTCCTCAGTTTCCGCTTTTTCTGCTAATCCTCCCATCCCTGTGGTATCCGCTGTTCCCGCTTTCCCTGCCGCATCCGCTACTTCCGCTTTTCCCCCAGCTTCCGGCATACCCGCTTTTTTCCCCGTCATCGCGCTTTCATTTTTCCCCGTTACCGCGTTTTCCCGCTTTTGCGCCGTTCCTATCGTCTCCGCCGCTCCCGGGTTTCCCGCCGTTTCCAGCGTTTCCTGTCCGCTCTCTCTAATCTCATTAGCTTGCGCTTGCTCCTCTATACCGATCCGCTCCACTTTCTCCGCGCCGTCCATTCCCCAGTCCTCGCCGCTCAACCGGTTGACGGCCTCGGCAAACCGGCCGGCATGCGCACCGGCCAGGTCGGGGATGGCCTCCACCCGCAGTACAACCGTTTCCCCGCGCGTTGATACCCCCAGCTTGACTACGCCGTAATCCAGGCCCAGCGCATATACGGAACGGACCGCTTCGCGGACCACACGGCGGACCCGGTAGCCGAATTCTCCCTCCGGCACCTCCCGGAACGTCTCCTGTCTGGCAAAAGGGGCGGCGGCGATGCCGGCGGGCGGAAGCTTTTTCTCGTGTACGGCGAGCACCTGCTGGTTAAACACGGGCACTTCATACAAGTAGGCAAACGCATGCTTCGATGCCGTTTTCACCCCGCTCTGCGTAAGCAGCTCCTCCGCCGAATGCCGGTTTTCCGCCCGCAGGACCGGTTCCAGCGCTCCCAGCAGCACGCAGCCCTCCGGCTCCGGCGCCAGCTTGCCGTAGCGCATGACGGCGTCAAACCGCTGTCCCGGGGGCAGCTTTTTTCCGTGCGGAACCGCCAGAAGCCGGCCAAAGCCGGCCGAGCCCGTTTCCCCGGCGTGCAAAAAAAAGCATTTCATCCGCCGCTCCCTCCCGCGCACAAAAATAGGGCATCCGCCTTTGGCAGCTGCCCGTGTTCCGCATAGAATGTAGGGTCAACCCAAATCTTCATCCAGAAGATCAAGGTCCAGGTCGTCGAATTCCAGGTCGTCGCCGCCGTCAAAATCATAATTCTTCTCATCGGAATCGTGCGGATTGGGCGAAACAAGCACCGTCACTTTTGTCTCCGCGGTCATTTCGGCACGGTACTCGCGCTCCACGCGGATCACGACGCCGCCGCCTTCAATGTTCGCTTCCACGCAGTTCGGCTCCTGTACCGCCTCCGCATACACCTCCGCCGTAGACGGCTTGTGATGCCGGTCGAGGTACGCAAGCGGAACGACATCCACATAGGAAATCGTTTCTTTGGCGACATCCGTTTTGGTATTGTGATCGTAAGAATACCAAATGTTGACGTCATAGGTTCCGGTGACTTCCACCCCGGCCGGAGTATAATCCGCCTGATACCGGTTATTGATGAGCCAAGCGCCCAGGATGCTGGTTGGAGCATTAGATGGCGTAACAAAATGGCTCACCTGACTGAATTTGCGTCCTTTGCCGCATACCGCTTTCGTTACAATTTCCCTGTATTGCAAGTCTTTATCTAGGATCGACATAGTTCAACCTCCTCCATACAATCGATCATTCTATTAAATTGTATGCAGGACATTCGTCTAGAGTGACAGCCCCAAGAGAAATTTTTGGGCGGTCGCCCTTACGCGACAAACGGCCGGCGCTTCCTTTTCAGGATATGCCGGCCGTTTCCGTTTTAGAAGAATCGCCGCCGGATTTTTCCGGCGGACGCTTCGGTTTGAGCTGCCTGGCGATGGACAGGAACGTCTTCAGCTCCAGGCAGAGCTGAAGGAGCGCGGACCGGACCTCGAATTCATGGCGTGTCGCGGGCAGCGGCATGCTCTTGAATTCGGCTTCCAGCGCAACCAGGCCCGCCATCACCGTGCCTTTGTAATAAGGGCTGCGAACTTCCAGCCGCAGCTCGTCAAAGAGCCGGGCGACAGCCTCTGCGTGGGGAAGCGACTCGTACACCTGCGAGACCAGGTCCATCATCCGCTGGATCGATTGAAGCTGCTCGCTGCGCATCCGGAAATACGTTTCCCATTCATTTTGCGTCTGAAACAGCGCGTTCTCCTTTGCCTCCCGGGCGAGCCGGGTGCCTTCCTCGGTCCATTGAATCGCGGACAAAAGCTCCGCGCCGTCCCACACATGCCGCACATCGGTAAGGGTTTCGGAGATTTCCGTAAAAATTTTGGAGAAGTCGTCCTCCAGCGCTTGTTTCGCTTGCGGCAGCCTGCGGTCTTCCTTGGTCACATAAACGATGTTCACGATAGCGGCAAAGCCAAGACCGATGGCCAGCAGCAGCACTTCGTTCCAGATCAGGGACCAGGTGATCTCGCGGGCGGCGTACAGATGAAGCATGACTACCGCGCTCATGACAATGCCGTCCTGCAGCTTCGCTTTGTAAAGAAACGTGTAGTGCAGGAGCAAAAATAACCCGATGACCCAAAGCTGGAAGCCGAACAGCAGAAAGGCGGCCGACGCCACAAGCAGCCCGAGCACGGACGCAAGAAACCGGGCGGCCACGCTGATCATGCTTCTCTTCTTGGTCGTGTCGGTGCCGAGTATGGAAAACAGCCCGGAGGTGTAGGCATTGGACAGGTTCAAATACAAACACAGGTAAATGGAAAGAATGGCGGCAATGGTTGACTTGACGATGCGGGCGTACATGGCGGCTCTCCCTTGGATGAAATCCGAAAACTCTGCTGTTAGCAAGTATACGCGTTTGGCGGAAGGCCAACAAGTCCCTTCCTCCGGCGGTTACGCCGCCCCGGGCGGGGAAATAATACAGGCGGCGGCCGCAGGGGCAGCGACTTACGGGAAGGGGGCGAGCGGAATGAGCGGCAGAGGCAAACGGCCCGGCGACGAGAAAGCAAAACCAAACCACACCGGCGAAGCGCGGAATGGACGCAAAAGCGGGATCAAAAACGCCGTAACCGGAAAAGGCGAGGTTCAGAACGAGTTTGTAACCCCAAGCGAGCTGGACTAAAAGCAAAAAAGGACAGCAACCGGACAGCCCCTCCGGCCGCCAGTTCCATCCATTGCCACTTGTTCCCTGTTCGTTTATACTCAGGGATAATGGTTGTCCATTTCACTCAGAGGGGCTTTGGCATGTCATCGTTCGCACCCGACTTCATCCGTTACGCTTCCATCGTTGCATTTGCCGCCTGTCTCGGATTTCTTGTGGTCAAGCTTGCCCGTGAATACTTCGGAATTCGCCTCGGCCTGTTTCAACCCCGTTCCGACCGGTTGATCTACCGCTCTCCGGAAGAGCCCGGCTTTGTCCCGACGAAGGCCTGGAAGCTGCTCGGAAGCGTTACTATCCTTTGGTTCGTTACCCGGCTTATGGTCGCTTTCGCCGCCTATGCGGACAAGTGGGTGACCGCAGACCCGAAGCCGTCCTTTTTTCCCACTCTGGAAGCCGCTTTTTATCGTTATGATTCCATCCATTACCTGGGCATTGCGGAATTTGGCTACCGGACCGAGGGCATGGACCGACTGTCGATCTGCTTTTATCCGCTTTACCCGGCCCTAGTCCGGGCGTTTCACTATTTGACCGACGATTATTTTTGGGCCGGGGTTATCGTCTCGAATGTTTTTCTGCTGATCGGGTTGTATTTTCTGGCGCGCCTGGTCGAAAACGAAACCAAAAGCGCGGAAACGGGACTGTCGGCGGCGAAGCTGATGCTGCTGTTCCCGTTCTCCTTTTTCTTCAGCATCGCTTATACCGAATCCGTTTTTCTCGCCATGTGCATCCTTTGCTTTTACATGCTGCAAAAAAAGCACTGGATCGCGGCCGGCCTGTTCGGCATGCTGGCGGCCTTGACGCGGAACCACGGCGTTCTCCTGGCCATTCCCATTTTCCTGGAGCTTTTGTATGAGCATGACTTGTTCCGACACTGGAAGCTCAAGCAGCGCCTGAAGTTCGCGCTTGGGCTTGTCCGGAGCGCCGTTGCGGTGCTTCTTCCCGTCGTGGGGATCGGCATTTACCTGTTGATCAACAAGCTGGTGACGGGCAACTGGTTTCAGTTCCTGGAATATCAGCGGGACCACTGGAAGCAGAAATTCGGCTTTTTCGCCGATCTGCTCGCCCGCCACACCGTCAAGATTCTCAGCAACGACATGAACTTTGCCTGGGGCATCTGGATTCCCGGCATCTTTCTCTTCTTCGTGGCGCTCCATCTGATTGCTCGCAACGCCGGCGGGGTGCGGATGTCGGTCGCGGCGTTTTCGCTGGCCTATCTGTTCATTTCGTTCTCCCCGACCGGTCTCCTGAGCGGGCCGCGTTATGTCGGCGGAATGTTTACCCTTTATGTCATCGGGGCGGTCGCGCTCCGCAAACGGCCCCACGTTATCCGCTGGTCGGTCGACATGCTGCTGACCTTCGGCCTTCTGTTTTACTCCGTGTATTTTACGTACAAGTTTGTTTTCTAACGGGATGCGCCGCGGCCGCGATAAAACGCTACCGCCGGCGCATCATCCATTTTTCCAGCATGGCCACCAGCTGGTACATGACGGCGGCGACGATGGCGATCAGGAACAGGCTTCCTATTACAAGGGTGAAGTTGAACACCTGGAAGCCGTAGACGATCAGATAGCCAAGGCCGCGGGTGGAAACGAGAAACTCCCCGACAATGACACCGATCCAGGAAAGCCCCACGTTAACCTTCAGGGTCGATACGATGGCCGGATAAGCGGCCGGCAGAATCACGGTCCGGAATACCTGCGCCCGCGAGCCCCCGAACAAAAGCACAACCTTGCTGTAATTCGGGTCAACCTCCTTAAAAGCCGCAAAGACAACCAACGTTGTGATGATAACCGTTACCGCAAGCGTAGTCCCCACGATCGCCGCCATCCCCGGTCCCAGCCCTACAATAAACAACGGGCCGAGCGCCACCTTCGGCATGCTGTTCAGCACCACCATGTACGGGTCCAGCACCTTTTCCAGAAAAGGCGACCACCAGAGCGCTACCGCCATCAATGTCCCCAAAACGGTGCCCAGGACAAACCCGATCGCCGTTTCGGCCACGGTGATTTCCAGGTGCGGAAACAGACTGCCGTCCTGGGCCATGTCGGCCAGCAGCGCGACGATTTTGCTCGGATAGCTGAACAGCAGCACATCCAGATGGCCGCCGCGTCCCGCCCACTCCCATAAGCCGATGAAGCCCGCCAACAGAAAAACCTGGGAGGCGAATACCTTTACCCGCCAACGCCGTTTGTCCGCCTTGTACTGCCGGTGCGCTTCCCGGGTCAACTCCGAGCGGGCCCGTTCCGCCGTCCAGACGTTCATTCCCGCTCCTCCTTTCGTTCCGGGTCCTCCAGCTCCTGCCAGATTTCATGAAAAATCGGGTGGAAGCCGGGCAGCTCGCGGGCTTCAATCGGTCCGGCCAACCGGATTTTATCGGGAATGACGATCTCCCGGCGGATCGTGCCCGGGTTTCGGCCCATAACCAGCACACGGTCGCTCATGGCGATCGCTTCGGCGATGTCATGCGTGACCAGGAGCGCCGATTTGTCCGTTGCCTTGAGCGTTTCCAGAATCAGTTCCTCCAGCTGAAGCTTGGTTTGGTAATCGAGAGCGGAGAACGGCTCGTCAAGCAGCAGCACCTCCGGCTCGGTGACCAGCGTGCGCGCAAGCGCCGCCCGCTGCCGCATCCCGCCGGAAAGCTGATGCGGGTATTGATTCTGCACCTCAAGGAGCCCCAGCTCGTCAAGCAGCCGGAGAGCGAACTGGCGCCTTTCCGGGCTGGAACGGCCGCTCACCTTGGGTCCGAGCAGCACGTTGCCCAAAATCGTCCGCCAGGGAAACAGATAGTCCTGCTGCAGCATGTACCCGACCTGCAGGCTCGGCTTCTCCACCCGGCGGCCGCCGATCTCCGCCGTTCCCTGAACCGGACGGATCAGGCCGGCCGCGATGGAGAGCAGAGTGGTTTTGCCACAGCCGCTCGGCCCGACGAGGCTGACAAATTCCCCCGGCTGGATGAAAAAGCTGATCCGGTCAACGGCCAGGGAAGCCCCTCTGTCCGTTACATAGACATGGGTGACATTTTTCATTTCCAAAGCGGGCAGCGGCATCCGCCCCTCTCCTTTCCTCTCCGGCGGACTTGGCCGGCTATTCCGCCGCGTTTACGGCTTCCTCCGCAAAACGGTTATCGACCAGCTTCCCGAAGTCCGCACGTTCCTTGAGCTCGCCCGCCGATTCCATCACATCCTGCAGGTTGTTCCATTCCGCTTCTTCAATCAGGGGATCGGGTGCATAAGATCCTTGCTCCTTGTACCGTTTCACGGATCGGAGCAAAATGTCGCGGTCGGTGTTCGGGAAATATTCCGCGATCGCGTCGACGATCTTCTCCTCCGGCTGCTCCGCCACCCACCGCTGTGCCTTATAGATCGCCTTGGCAAACTTTTGCGCTTTCTCGCGGTCCTTTTCCAAAAAGCTCTTTTTGGCCATGTAAACGGTGTACGGCAGATGCCCGCTTTCCACCCCGAAGGAGGCGACCACCGCTCCTTTTCCTTCCCGCTCCAGCATGGACGCCTGCGGCTCGAAAAGCTGGACATAGTCGCCGGTTCCCGACGAGAACGCCGACGGGATGTTGGCAAACTCGACGTTTTGGATCAGCGTCATGTCTTTGTGCGGGTCGATGCCATGCTTTTTCAAAGTGAACTCGCCGGCCATTTGCGGCATGCCGCCTTTGCGCTGCCCCAGAAACTTGGAGCCCTTCAGGTCGCTCCAGTCAAATCCCGCATCCGGATTCCGGGCAAACAGAAACGTCCCGTCCGTCTGCGTTAATTGGGCAAAATTGATGACCGGGTCTTCCGCTCCCTGCTGAAGCACATAAATCGAGGTTTCGGAACCGACCAGCCCGATGTCCACCGTGCCGGAAAGAATGGCGGTCATCGTTTTGTCGCCGCCCGCCGTCGTCTGGAGCTCCACCTGCAAGCCTTCGTCTTCAAAAAAACCTTGCGAAAGCGCCACGTATTGCGGCGCATAAAACAGCGAGCGGGTCACTTCCCCCAGCTTGACGGCCGATTCGTCCTTTGCCCCGCAGCCCGGAAGGACCAGTGAGGCCGCAAGCGTCAGGACGGCGGCCGCTTTCGTTGCCCGTTTCATTGTCAACGCCTCCCCGCGCAAGCTTAGCTTACGGTCAGTGTATGCAGGGACAGGCAAACGGGTTAACGCCATCTTGAAAACGGGTGGGCATGCGAAAAAAGCTCCCCCGTGCGGACTGTTGTCCTTCCCGGGGGAGCCTTTGAAATTGTTCTTAAATGGTTCTGTTGCCTGAGCCATTAAACTTGCAGGCAGGGGACTGTCTAGAGATTGTATACTTTGCGGAACTTTTCTTCCAGGTAGTCGGCCAGGTAGTTCGGATTCAGCTCTTCCCCCGTTACGCCGACAATCAGCTCGCCCGGCGTACGCAGCTTGCCGAACCGGTAAATTTTTTCGGTCAGCCATTCCTTGACCGGCTTGAAGTCGCCGGCTTCCACAAGTTCATCCAGATTCGGCAAGTCCTTGCGCAGCGCCCGCTCGAACTGGGCGGCATACATGTTGCCAAGCGCGTAGGAAGGGAAGTAGCCAAAGCTGCCGCCGGCCCAGTGAACATCCTGCAGCACGCCCTCCGCGTCGTTGTCGGGCTCGATTCCGAGGTATTCCTGATAACGCGCATTCCACAAAGCCGGCAAATCGGCGGCCTTGACGGTTCCGCTGAAAATTTCCTTTTCCAGCTCGTAGCGGATCATGATATGCAGGTTGTAGGTCAGTTCGTCCGCTTCGATGCGGATGAGGGACGGTTTTGCCTCGTTAATGGCACGGTAAAAGTCCTCCGGCGCGACATGATCCAGCTTGCCGGGGAATTGCGCCTGCAAATCCCGGTAGTACCGTTTCCAGAAGCTTTCGCTGCGTCCGATCATATTTTCCCAGAAGCGGGATTGCGACTCGTGAATGCCCATCGAGGTGCCTTCGCAGAGCAAATTGCCCGCCAGGTCCTCTGTAATGTTCTGCTCATAGAGCGCGTGACCGCATTCGTGAATGGTGCTGAACAGCGCAAAGGTGAAGTCTTCGTCCTTGTAGCGCGTTGTGATGCGCACGTCACCCAGGTTGAGGCCGGTCGCAAACGGGTGCTCGGTTTCGTCGACCCGTCCGGCTTCAAAGTCGTAGCCGAGCTGCTCCAGGATGTGCCGGTTGAATGCTTTTTGCCCGTCCCGGTCGAGCGGCTGGAACAGGAACGACGCGTCCGGTTTGTTGGCCGCCTCCTGCACGGCGCGCACCAGCGGAACCAGACGCTCGCGCAGCCCGCCGAACACTTCGTCCAGCTTGGCCACCGTCATGCCCGGCTCGTAATGGTCCAGAAGCGTGTTGTACGGATGGTCCTGGTATCCCCATAGCTCGATAAACTCGCGGTTGAACGCAATGATCTTGTCCAGGTACGGAGCAAAAAGGGCAAAATCGGACTTCGCTTTCGCTTCCTCCCACGCCGTTTCGGCTTCCGAGGTCAAAATCACATACTCCTGATAGCGGTCGGGCGGAATCTTTTTGCTCCGGTCGAACTCCTTGCGCAGCTCCTCGACCATTTTGAGCGTGATTTCATCCAGCTCCGCCCGGTTCTCGGGCTGCTCGAAGAAGGTCAGATAGCCTTCCATTTCCCCGGAAACGGACATCTTGAACATTTCGGTGGACAATAGGCCGATGGATTGGGCGCGCAGCGATACGCCTTTCTTGGGAGCGCCTGTCCGCAGATCCCAGTACATCAGGTTGACCGCTTCGGCATAGCTTTTGATTTTGCCGGCAAAATCATGAAACGCCGCTTTTTTCTCCTCTACGAGACTCATGAGCTTCCCTGCTTTCTGTTTATGTATATAAATTGAACTTGGCTTTGCAGTTTACGGTGCGCCGTGCTTGCGGCCACCCTGTCATGAAGTTCAATTTACGTCGCCACTTCCGATCGTACCGCTTTTGGCTGGAATTCGCAACGCAGCCAGCGGTTTTCCTTTCTCACCCGGGACCGGGTATGCTAAAATGGCAGAAACTCATTACTGAGCCCGCCGGCATACAGCCGGAAGGGTACAAAGGAGGATCGTCATGACGAAGCTGAAGGACATTATGGAGTACAACCGTTCGTTCGTGGAAAACAAGGAGTTCGAGCAATTCCGGACGACCAAATTCCCCGACAAGCGGATGGTCATTCTGACCTGCATGGATACGAGGCTGGTGGAGCTGCTCCCGAAAGCGATGAACCTGAGAAACGGCGACGCCAAAATCATCAAGAGCGCCGGCGCGATCATCGCCCATCCCTTCGGAAGCGTCATGCGCAGCATCATGGTCGCCATCTATGCGCTGCAGGCGGAGGAAGTGTTTGTCATCGGCCACAGCGACTGCGGCATGACCAGCCTGAACGCGGACGAGATTCTCGCCAAGGCGCAGGAGCGCGGCGTCTCGCCCGAAACGCTTGCCACCATCCACAATTCCGGCATCAACCTGCACCGGTTCCTGTCGGGCTTCGAATGCGTGGAAGAGGCGGTTGAAGAGAGCGTGTCCATCATACGCAATCACCCCCTCCTCCCCGCCGACATCAAGGTTCACGGCCTCGTGATCCACCCGGAAACCGGCGGATTGACGGTGGTTTCGGCCGGAGAAGAATACACGGAGCAGCCGTCCAAAAATTTGTCGGTTTTGTGAAACCGATGCCTCCCGGGCCCGTATAAAGAAGAGGCCCAAAAGGTCAAAACTCATACGCACCGGGAGGAATCCATGAAAAAGTTGTTGTTAGCCGTCATGTGCAGCCTGCTGTTCGTCTCGTTTACGGCGGTTGACCAGGCGGATGCCAAAGTGAGGTCTTCCTACAAGTCCTCCACCAAAAGCTTCAACCCGAACACCTCCTCTTCGTCGTCGACGGGAATCAAGAAAGATTCCGCCACGAAGAGCAGCACGTCATCCTCGACATCGTCCGCTTCGACGGCCAACCGCGGTTTCCTCAGCGGAGGCAGCCTGATGAAAGGCCTGTTTATCGGCGGCGTCGCGGGCATGCTGTTCGGGGGCCTGTTCGGCAGCATGGGCATGATGGGCAATCTGCTCGGCCTGATGGTCAACATCATCGCCATCGTGCTGGTGTACAAAGTCGTGATGGCTTTGATCGCAGCCTTCGCCCAGCGCCGCAAAACGCCTCCGCCCAAGCGTGATTTTCAATGATTCTGTCAGAACAGGACATCACAAACGCCATCTGCCTGCACACGGCGGAGCGCAGAGGCATTCGGCCCGATGAGGTTCAGGTGCAGTTGATGTATGAGGAAGACACGGGCTTTTCCGCAGAAGTGACGGCATCCGGACGCAGCTGGTTTCTGATTGAAGCGAGCATGCTGGAAGCGCTCGAGCGTTATCTGTTCACAGAGCGTGGGCTTCGCGTCTTCCGGGGCGACATTGAATTGGACATCGAAGAGGAAATGATCGCGGTCGTCCGCGGCCAGTAACGCATACCGGCGGACGTTCCTCCTGCACAAAAAATGAAAACCGGACCGGGTAAGGAGAATGCTCCTTCGCCCGGTGCCGGTTTTTTTGCATCCCTGCATCTCCTACGGCAGAAAGCAAGCGGATTCTGTATCCTTTGGCAGACGGCAAGCTGTTTGCGTGCTTCTTTGGCAGACGGCAAGCTGCTCCTTAGCGGACAGCAACCTGCCCTCCTTGCTCTTTGCTGTTAGCAACTGGCATGTGTGCTTCTCTGGCATTGACAAGCTGCTCCTTAGCAGACAGCAACCTGCCCTCCATACCCTTTTGCTGTTGGCAACTGGCATGTGTGCTTCTTTAGCAGGCAGCAAACGCACAAAAGCCGACCAAGCTGTCGGAACCGTGCTTTAAGCATTGACCGCATGAATCCTGTAACGCCCCCGTCCATAAGATACAGATTGAGGTCCCATCAGCCATTAGAAAACTGGCTAGCTTAGCTGCATATCGGACGCTTCGGAGAAATAAGTCCAGAAACACACTTATTTCAACCTAAAATCAGTCTTCCAAGCAAATAATTGCACAAACGCACCTATTTAGGATGATACTTACATTTTATAGCATATTCCTCTTGTTTAAATGCGCCTGCGCACTTATTTGATTTTAAACCTGCTTATAAGCTCGAAATAGTTGCCTTTTTGCACTTATCATCCGTTCATGTCCTGTTAGGCTACGTAAACGGGAAAAGCTAAGCAGAACTCCTTTGTTCGGGTTCTCCGCCTTTCCTTATTCTGTTCCCCCTGCCGGCCCTGTTTATCCTGGGGTTCCGAATGAGAATGTATGCCTCCGCACGCGGCAACGCTGATGTACAAAATAAAGCCGCCCGCGTCGGCTCTGACTCGGGGCGGCTTATTTGGTCCCTTGCCGGCAGACCGGCGGACAAGGGGAAAAAACCAGACCGGCGTTCTGCCGATTTTGCCCGCCTCAAGAGGCTGTTATCTCGCCCTCCAGCGCGAGCAGGCTTTCGAGCGTGCGAGCCATCTCATCTCGCACCGTTTGCACAGCGAGCTCGATATCGGCCCGTGTCGCCTTGTCGATGTGGATGCCCATCACGACCGTGACGGTCGCCTGCAGCAGGGAGCAGGCCTGCCCGGCGCATTCCAGCGCCAGCCGGTCCTCTTTGTGGCCGGGCACTACCGCAAGCTCGGTCTGCACCCTTCCCTCCTCAAAGTAAGCGGTTGCCGCCGCTCCGATATGAGCTTCTCCTCCGGATATAATAAACAAGTAATCCCGGCCAACCCGCTCCAGCCGGATTTCAATGTCAAACGGAAGCTGCCGCTGTTCGGTCATCCGCTTCTCCTCCTTCGCTCCCTGTACTCGGTTACGTATGCTTATTGTATGCGGATTCATAACCGTTTTCAACGTACGGCCGCCTTTCGGCATTTTGCTGCAACCTTTTCCGGCCAACCCCCGTCTATAAGGTCGCCAAAAGGCAATCCTACCCAAAGAGGTGAGTCTCAATATGAAAAGAAAACCGCTGTTCGCCCTGCTTCTCTCCACGATTCTGCTCCTGGCGTTCGGCTCGACCGCGCTCGGCTTTTCCGACACTGGAGAACACGCCAACGCGGCCAAGATCGAAGCGCTGCAAAAAGCGGGGATCTTGTCCGGCCAACCGGGGGGGAAATTTCATCCGGACAAAAAGCTGACCTACGCCGACGGTGTTTCCATGCTTTCCAAAGGGCTCGATTTGACCCTGGCCCGTTTCCTGTTCATCAAGGCGCCGGAGGCGACCGACTTCTTCACCCATGTGAAGAACAATGCCTGGTACGCGCAGGCGTTTATTAACGCCAAGATTAACGGCGTGGACCTGCCCCGCGACGTGAAGCCGAATCAAGCCATGACGCGTGAAGAATTTGCACACTACCTCCTCCAGGCGGTAGAAGCCAATGAGCAGCATGCCTACATTGAAATCTACACCCTTATCAAGGACGAAGCCGACGTGAACAAGAACTACATGGGCAGCCTGCAAAACCTACTCGCCGCCAAGATCATCACGCTGAACGAGGACCAGACGTTTGAACCGAAAGCGCCGATTACGCGCGGCGAAGCCGCAGGCTGGCTGTACAATGCGGTAGAGTTTGTCAAAAATACCGAGGGCATTGAACCCGTGCCGACGGAAGAGCCCGTCTCCCCCGGGGAATCGCCGATTCACGAAGTGACGACCAAAACGGAAGCCGTTAACGCAGACATTTCAAAGGTAACGGTCACCGCAAAAGTTCCCCATCCGGGCTATGGCATCCGCGTAGCGTCCATCGAGTTCGGAGACAAGAAAGCGACCCTTTACCTGGAGCCGATCCTGCCGGACCCGGATAAAATGTACCCGCAGGTCATTTCCGACGCCACGGCCGTAGCTTATCTGCCCGCCGGCTATGAAGCGGTCACGGCTTACGCGCAAGTTTCGTCCCCGGCAAATCCGGGCGCAAGCGTTGGTATTCCGTTGAAATAACAAACCCGACCGACGATACGAGAACGACAAAAAAGAGGATGAACCCGTCCAGCGACGCGGCGCATCCTCTTTTTTGCATGCCGGTAATGTGCGGCGGCATCCATTGCATTCCCGGGGGATCGGTTCACCTGTCCGAATCAAGCCTGGACCACAGCTACTTTTTCCCGGATAACCAGCCCGCTCGTATCGTACATTACCTTGGCATGGTTAACCTTCAACAGCTCCCGCGCGGTCCGTTTTCCGGTTTGGACGTCCACGCATTCGCGGTAAATCCGGTTGTTTCGGAACACGCCGCCCTCTTCGCGGGAAAAATACTCGTCCTCCGCCCGGATGTGGTACTTCACGCCGAGCGGACGGTTCGCCCGCAGCTCGCCGCATAGATACTCGTCGGTTGTATATATAACAATCTGGAAGGTGAGGTCCGTATCATTCCGGAACCGGTAGTCCACATACGGATAAACGATAGAGGTGCCGGTGCCGAACGGGATCTGCCGTCCGTAATCGGGAAAAAGATCCATCTGGTCATGATGGTGATGCTCGACAATCCGCAGAGGCGTATGCAGCACCATCCAGTGAATCAAATTGGTGAACTGGCACATTCCGCCGCCGATTCCGCTGCCGGCTGCGCCTCTGCTGATCGTCATTCCTTCCCGATAGCCTTTGCGTGCCGTGCACGAACCGACCAGCTTCCAGAAAGAAAAACATTCGCCCGGCCGGATCAGAATGCCGGTAACCTTGGGCGCGGCCAGGCCCAGATTGACCGCTTTGTTTTCCTGCAGCCGCTGCTCCACCTGCCCGAGTCTGCGGCGGATCAACGATTTGTGGCTGTACACCACCACCGGCAGCTTCTCCCCGCTTTTTGCGCGGGCGAAGGAGCCGGCTTTAAGCGCATTGGCCATGTGGCGGACCAGCGAGCATTTCCAGACCGACAACCGGTAGGTGAAAGGAGAAAGCTCGCAAAACAATTTTCGCTGCCTGCGCAAGATCATCATCCCCGTCCCAGGATTTTAAGGTTCTCTCTTTTCTCCTTATAGACGGATAAACGGCGGAGCAAGTTACGACCCCGCGCCGCGGTACCGTTTCACCCCCTGATTCCAGGCAATGAGCCCGATGGCAAGAAAAACGGCGCCCATCACGGGCGTGAGCCAGGCCATTTTCCGCATCTCCTCCCGTTCCAGAAACAGAGAAGCCGGATAAATGCCGACAAACGCAAACGGCAAAATCCAGGTAAGCAAAACCTGAATCGCCCGGTTGTAAATGGTGATCGGATACCGCCCGTAGCCCTGCACGTTATACATCAGCGGCAAAATGCCCGTCGGCGCGTCCGAATAAAACGAAATCGAAGTAAGTGCGGTGTAGATGCCCATATAGATCGCGACAGCGCTGACGGTCAGCAGAAGCAGCAGCGGAACGGTCCACCACTCGAAGGAAAGACCGAGCCGGGAGCCGCTGACGGCCATGATCGCCGCTCCGATCGCCGAGCCTACCAGAGCGGGCGGATCGACGTTTTCCAAAAAAATTTGAAACAGATTGTGCGCCGGGCGGGTCATGATCCGGTCCATCTCGCCCTTCACAATGTACCGTTCGCTGAAGCCCCACAGGTTGATGAAGCAGTTGAACACGCCGTAGGGAACCATGAAAAAGCCGTAGACGAAAATCACTTCGTTTTGGCTCCAGCCGCCGAGGGAATCCGTGTGCAGGAACACCACCAGAATAAAAATCAGGTTGGTCGCCTGAAACAGCAGATCGGAGACCACCTCCACCCAGAAGTCGGCGCGGTAGGTCAACCGGGTTTTCATATAGTTTTTCAAATATTCGGCGATAAGCCCCAAATAGTACATGTTTCCGTCACCCTCCCTGCACAAACAAGCGCTGCCGCGCCTGGGCATACAGCCAGATCATCGGCACGAGCAGCACGGCGAACCAGACGGCCTGGATGCCCAGCACGTTCCAGATGCCGACGCCTTCGATCCGTCCGGTAAAAACCGAGCCCGGCAGGTACGTGATCGCCTGAAACGGCAGCCACTCCATGACGCGGGCCAGCCACCCGGGAAACAGGCTGATCGGAAGAATAAGGCCGGAAAACAGATCCACCACCACGCGCTTCATCCGCATGAAGCCCTCGTTGTTCTCTACAAAAAAAGCCATCAGCCCGGTGATCACGTTGATCTGCGTATTGATCAGGAAGCTGAAAAACAGCATGGTCAGAAACCCCGCCCATGCCGCAGGGGAAGCCGGAAGCTCCACCGGGAACAAAAGCATGGCGATCAGCATGCCCGGGATCATGAACAGCAGGAAACGGAACAAGCCTTCCCCGAAGCCCTGCATCATTTTGACCAGGACATAGTTGTAAGGCCGGATAAACTGGATCGCAATGCTGCCGTCCCGGATATCGGCCGAGATTTCCCGGTCCAGGTTATTGAAGTAAAACGCGCGCGCCATCCAGGACACTGCGATATAGGTCGTCATCTGGGCGGCCGTAAAGCCGCCCAGCTCCCCGCCGCCGCCGTAGATCGCTTTCCACGTGAAATAATAAACGCCAATATTCAAGGTGTAGATCAAAATGCCGGTATAATAATTCACCCGGTACGCCAGCATGGTCAGGAATCGGATGCGGACAAAATCGAGGTACGCTTCGGCCCGGCTAGACATGGACGGCCTTCTCCCCGCTCTCCGCATTCGGTTTGTCCGCGCTTCCGGACTGATAGATGCTGCGGACGATCTCATCGGTGTTTGTTTCGATGATCTTGATGTCCGTTATGTCCGCTTTCCCGACGACCTGGCTCAGCACATCCGACACGCTCAGCTCAAGGGGAATCCAGACCTTTGCGCCCAGCTCGTTATCGGCGGACCAAAGAACCGGCATGCGGCCGGTCAGTTCCTTCAGGCGGTCCAGCCTGGTTTCCGTGCCGAACTGGAAGATCACCTCGCGGCCCGTACCCCAGCGGGCCTTCAGCTCTTCCAGGCCGCCGTCATAAAGAATGGCGCCGTCGTCAAGCATGATGACCCGCGAGCAAAGCGCCTCAATGTCCTGAAGATCGTGCGTCGTCAGCAAAATGGTCGTTCCGTGGTCCCGGTTCATATCCTTCAAAAATTCCCGGATCTCCGATTTGACGACGATGTCCAGCCCGATGGTCGGCTCGTCCAGAAACACAATAGACGGATTGTGCAGCAGCGCCGCCACCAGCTCGCAGCGCATCCGCTGGCCGAGACTCAGCTTCCGCACCGGCCGGTTCAGCAGCTCCTCCAGCTTCAGCCGCTCGACCAGCTCGTCCAGCCTCTTTTTGTAATCGGTTTCGGAAACACGATAAACCTTACGTAAAAGCTGGAACGATTCGATAACGCCGATGTCCCACCAGAGCTGGCTTCGCTGGCCGAAAACGACGCCGATGTGCTGCACGAACTTCTCGCGTTCTTTGTACGGCACATAGCCGCCTACCGACAGCCGGCCGGAGGTCGGCACGAGAATGCCGGTCAGCATCTTGATCGTCGTGGACTTGCCGGCCCCGTTCTCGCCGATATAGCCGCAGATTTCCCCCTGCGGAATGGAAAACGAAATGTCCTTGACCGCGGCCACTTCGTTGTATTCCCGTTTGAACAGATCCAGAAAAGCGCCCTTGAGACCTTCACGGTTTTTCTGCACCCGGAATGTTTTGCACAGTGCTTCGACTTCTATGGCGTTCATGGGCTCCCTCTCCAAAAACAAAATGTGTTGTCCAGCCGTTTATAGATTATATCGGATGCCGTTCCAAAGCACCATACCGGCGGCAAGAAGACAAAAAGGGAACCATTGCTTCCGCGTCGAAAGAACATAATCGATAGCAATTAACAGCCGCAAAAAAAGGCGCGCCTGATCGCTGATCAGAGGAGCGCCCGGCTGACGGAGGGTGACAGGATGAGCAAGCAAAAAGTGTTTACCGGTTCTCCCTGGGAGCCGGCGGTCGGCTACTGCCGGGCCATCCGGACGGGAAACCGGATTGATGTCGCAGGCACCACCGCCATGAAGGACGGAAATGTGGTCGGGGAGGGGGATGCTTACGCACAAGCCCGCTTTGTGCTGGAGACGATTGAAAAAGCTTTGGGAGAGCTGGGCGCCTCGATGGCCGATGTCGTGCGCACAAGGATGTTTGTGACGGACATCAGCCGCTGGGAGGAGATCGGACGGGCGCACGGGGAGTTTTTCCGCTCCGTGCAGCCCGCGGCCACAATGGTGGAAGTAAAAGCGCTGATCGACCCGCGCCTCCTGGTTGAAATCGAAGCGGAAGCCGTCCTGGAACGGGACTGCTAATCCTTCCGCATCCCGCTCGCACCTGTCTCGCGGACGGGCGAACGCCACAGGAGCGCACACATGAGCTCGAACAGCTCCGAAAACCGGCGGGAGCTTCTGCCGGTCAGCTGTTCGATCCGGTTCAGCCGGTAATTTAACGTATTGCGGTGAATGTTCAACCGGTTTACGGTCCGGTTGTGGTCCCCGTTCTCGGCGATGTAGATTTGCAGGGTTTCGATCAGGCCGGTTTTGTCGCCGGCTTGCTCCATTAGGGTAAACAATGCGCCGAGCGATTTCTCGGCCTCATGTGACAACCCGATGAAAAATTTTAGCGCCTCGTACCGGTAAAACCGCGCGTACGGGTCCAGCCTAGCCCCCGTTTGAATGGCGGCGGCCGCCTGCTCCAGCGATACGGCGGCAACGGCCTCTTCTTGACCTGCGCCGATCCGCTCCGCATCGGGACATTCCCGCAGCCGGTCCAGCAGCTTATGGAAAGAGGCGTCGTCCGCCAGAAACACAATGGCGCGATGCTCCTCCACAATCCAATAGTGCGGCATGGAAGCCCGGATATCCTTAAGGGCCGGGCTTTTCATATTGCCCTCGACCAGAACCACCCGGCTCTTGCGGCTCAGGTCCAGCTTGTACAAGCGGGCGCGCTCGCGGAATTCCTCATCGTACGGGCTGGTCCGGCGGGCGAGCTCGTGGAAAAACCGGATGCGCTCCACCCGCTCTTGCTGTTCATGCTTGCTGCGGGCTTCCTGCTCCACCAGCAGGACCGCCGCCGCTTTGACCAGCTTGCTGAATGGCCGGACCTCATCCGGATGCCCCGTAATCCCGATGACGCCGATCACTTCCCCGCCCGCCACAATCGGCTCATTGACGCCGGGCTTCATTCCGTCTTTGTCTTCATATACCTCGAAGACGGTCCCGGAGTCAATCGCCCGCTGCGCTCCCGGGTGCAGGGTACCGATCCGCGCAGCGTCCCCGCTGCCCAGTATAACGCCCTTTTCGTCCATGACATTGATATTGAAAGGGACCGCTCTCATCATTTCCTGGGCGATTCTGCCGGCCAGCGGTTTGGCAATTTTCATCGCCCGCCTCCCTCCTTTCCGGATGAACCGGGAAAAACGGGGGCGCCGCCTACTTCCGGCAGCGCCCTTTGTGATAATTTGTGCTTTTGTGTCCGGTTACCCGAGCCGGTCCGCCGACAAGAGCAGCCGCATAATGTTCTCGGCCGCCCGCTCCAGGTTTTCCGGTCCTTTCTGCAAAGCATCCTCCAGCGTTGCGGCGCCCGGCATAATGCCGATGATCGAGTCAATGCCCTTCTCATACAGCACTTCGGTCTGGTCTCCGATCCGGCCTGCAAAGGCCGTCACCGGTTTGCCGTGGGCTTTGGCCACCTGGGCCACGCCAAGCGGCGTTTTGCCGTATTGCGTCTGAAAATCAATGCTGCCTTCTCCGGTCCAGACCATATCGGCCGCCCGCACTTTATCCTCAAGCCCCGCGTAGCGGATGACGAGTTCAATGCCTTTGGAAAGCGTCCCCTCCAAGAAAACCAATAAGCCCGCACCCAAGCCGCCCGCCGCTCCCGCACCGGGATATTCCGCGATGTCGCGGCCAAGCTGATCGCGGATGACGGCTGCGTAATGCCGCAGGTTGTCGTCCAATTGCCGGACCATTTCGGGCGTCGCTCCTTTTTGCGGGCCAAACACCGCCGACGCTCCCGTCGGTCCGACCAGCGGATTGGTGACGTCGCACGCCACCTCCACCTGTACGTTCTGCAAACGTGCGTCCAGTCCGGACAAGTCGATCCGGGCCAGCCGGCCGAGCTCGCCGCCGCCGGCCGGCAGGTCTCGTCCTTCGCCGTCCAGCAGCCGTCCGCCCAGGGCCTGCACCATTCCCGCTCCGCCGTCGTTCGTGGCGCTCCCCCCGATCCCGATCAGCAGCTTGCTTACCTTATGCTCCAGACAGGCTTTAATCAGTTCTCCGGTGCCGTAGGTCGTAGTAATGAGCGGATTCCGCTCCTTCGGCTCGACCAGCTGAATGCCGCTGGCGCTGGCCATTTCCAGAACGCCCGTGGAGCCGTCGCCCGTAATGCCGTAGCTGGCCGAAACCGGCTGGCCGAGCGGGCCCGTCACTGTTACGGTATGGACGGTCCCTCCGGTGGCGTCGACCAGCGACTGCATGGTCCCTTCCCCGCCATCCGCCATCGGAACATGGATACAGGCGAAGGATGGCGCCGCTTTTCGGATTCCCCGCTCCATCGCTTCGCAGGCTTCTTTCGCCGTCATGCTTTCTTTGAACGAATCGGGCGCCAGGACAACCGTAAAATTCGCTTTCATCGGAACTCAACCTTTCTTGTTCAGGAATTAAACCAGAAACCCGTATACAATCGTCGAGACAATGGCCATTGTCCCGCCGACAATGCTTTCAAAAGGAATCAGCTTCATCCGGTCTTTAATGTTCATCTTAACCGCATCCGCCGTGACGTGGAAGAAGTTTCCGTGCGGCAGGTGGTCGATCACGACAGCCCCGGTATGCACCATAACGGCCGCGTTGAGCGGCGCGGTGCCCATCGACAGAATCGCCGGGCCGAAGGAGCCTGCGGCGACAATGGAAGCGGTCGAGGTGGAGGCGGTTGCGGCGCCCATCAAAACGCCGGCGATGGGAGCGAGCAGCGTGCCGGAAATGCCCAGAGCCGAAATGCCGTCGACTACGGCGGCGCTGAGGTTCGACTGGGAGATGATGCCGGCGATTGCGCCCGCACCGATCAGAATGATGGCGGTGCTGGTCATTTTATTCAGGCCGGAGGTGGTAAACGCAATAATGTGTTTGCCCTGCTTCATCGCCAGAAGCCCGATAATCCCGGCCAGCGGAAGAATGATCATGGAGTCGATTTTGAACGCTTGCAGCAGGCCGATGTTCAGGATACTGCCGATCGGATTGAGCGCAAGCAAGCCGACCGCCACGAGGGGCGCGACCATGGAGCGGGCAAAGCTCGGTTTTTCTTTTGCGCTTTCCGCTCCGGCGGTTCCGACACCGGGATCGTCCTCCTTGATCATAACGCCCTTGTTCGCAAGAAGCTGGGCGACGATCAGGGTCACGATCAGGCCGAACACCGCCGGAATGAAGCCGTTGATCATGACCATGGCCAGGTCGACGTCAAACCCTTTGGCAACGGCGATCGTGTTCGGGTTTGGCGAGATAATGTTGCCTGCCTTGCCGCCTCCGACCAGCGCCAGCAGAAGCGAGGTTTTGGACAGCCCGATTTTCTTGCCGACTGAAAGCGCGATCGGCGCGACGATGATAATGGCGACCGTGATGAACACGCCGACCGCCGTAATAATCATCGTGGCGAGGGCAATCGATAGAAGCGCTTTCTTTTCGCCAAGCTTTTTGACAATGGTTTCCGCGATCCGCTCCGCCGCGCCGGACTCGATCAGAATCCCGGCCAATACGCCGGCAGCCAGCACACGCACGACGGCGCCCATTACGCTGTTCGTGCCTTGTATGATGTACTGCACCGTTTCATCCAGCGAGGCGCCGCCCAGCAGTCCTCCGACCACGGCACCTCCAAACAGCGCATATACGGGATTGACTTTTCGGAAGATCAGGACGATGGCGACCACCAGACCGATGATCGCGCCAATCCAGTGAATGACGGGTCCTTCCATAGTTGTGCAGCCTCCTTGGATGTCTATCGCTGATGCGTTGTGGGAACGCTTACTTGTCCAGTATATCGGGCCGCCTCTCCGAGTCCTATTGACCGGATAACGGATTATTTTGTGCTTCTGCACAAGGGCCCGGGCGGTGGTTTCAATTTTCCCCCAGCCAGCTTTTTCTATTCGAAGGAGCCTTATTCAATCGTTCCGCATAGAAAAAGACCGCCTCCAAGGACGGTCTCAGGCTGTTGAGAAAGTCTCGATAGCCTTTTTTTGTGCAAATTAATCTTATACGGCATCGCGTTAATGTTGATGCTTTCGAATTATCCCTTTTCTTAGCCATTTTATGGACTTCGTTCGGAACGTCAATTGGAGCGGAGCGGGATATCCAAACCCATTTGGCTTACCGGTGGTTTTGGAGACCAGTGCCCCTACCGACATCGTCGTTTGGAAAAGAACGACTAGGTGGCGGGCGGCTATCGGCAAAAGGACGACGGATGCGATATTCCTGCGGCGGGTGCGATATTCCCGCGGCGGGTGCGATATACCTGATGACTAGGGGGCATCGCGTTTGCAGAGTGGGACAGTAAGTGCAGAAAAGCAACTATTTACATCGTTTTTAGCTATTTTCGGTCAGATAGATGCGAAAAAGCAATTATTTCTTCTGTTTTCTCGCAGTATCGTTTGTTTAGCCGAAAATAAGTGCGTGTGTGGAACTATTTTGCGATTAGAGCGAGATACCATCGGAAATAAGTGTCCCTGTGCACCTATTTGTCCTCTTTTCCCTGGTCATCGTTGGGATGTGTCCCGCCACATGCAATTTTTGGCCAAGAAAGCAGAGGCAAAAGAGAGGGTGAGCGAGTAAAGGGGGGCTTTGAAGACAGCAGTCGTACAGAACAGGTGGAAGATGGAAACCCTGCCAGGATCGCCGAAATTAACGGAATTCCCCCCTCATTTTTCCCTTTATAATTGTGACAAACGCAAAAGAAACCATGGGTACTAAAAAGAGCCGGGTTTCTCGACACCCTCTTCGTTTTTACTCCATATTCTCTTTTAAGCTTTGTGGTCTGTTCCAGAAACCTGCTTTTGGGACACCCTCTTTTCGAATCTTATGGAGGCTGTCGAATCTCATTAAGGCTGCGCGGGCCCAAACAGGCCGATTTCCCTGGCGAACAGCCGAAGATAGCCCCAGCGAACGAGAACAAAATAAACCAGCTGTACGGCAAAAGCCGATCCAAGCAGCCACAAAGCGGGTGTCGTCAAGGAGACCCCGAGATATAGCTGAAAATGCCACAAGGCGGCGAGGGTATGCACCACGGCGACGGCGAACGGAAGGAAAAAGAACAGGCGCAGCTGCCGGGTCACCAGCCGGTTCAGCTCCGAGCGGGCAAGCCCTAATTTGGCGATGGCGCCATACATTTTGCGGTCGCGTTCCAGATCCGAGTACAGCCGAAAGTACAGAAAGCTTGCCGCAAACGTAAAGCAGACCAGGCCGATGAAGCCGGCGATAATAATTTTGCCTCCGTTGGATCGCTTGGCGTACAGCCAATCCAGCGATTTGGCTTGAAACCGGTCCGTATCTCCGCTGTCGATCCGTCTCTCCAGCTCCTCCGCAAGTCCGGCCGTCGACTGCCAGTCCTCAACCGCAAACAAATAATCGACCCGTTCCGGCTGCCCCGGCTCTATCGTCAGCCCTTCCAGTCCTTGATCCGGAATGACATAGAGCTCGCTGAACCCGGGGACGGCGCGGTTCTCAATGACGGCGCGCGGAGCCGGCGGTTTCTCGCCGCTTTCCCGTTTAACGAGCAGCGGATTCGGCATTTCCTCCGGCAGCTCGCTGACCGCCAGATAGTCGTCCGGCCCAAGCGGCGGCTCTTTTGGCAAACCGGCTAGGCCGGCAAGCGCGTTGTATTCGCCAAGCGGAAGGACAAGCTGACCGCCGGCGGTCGTCCGTGGTTTAAAAACCGCGGAACGGTAAGCGATGCCGCGCTTCTTCAGCGCTTCCCCAATGAGCCGCGCCTCCCGTTCTCCCGCCGGGTCCGACTGTCCGGCCGAGTAAACGATCGCGTAAGGACTATTCGAGCCGGCGGCGGCCGGGCTCGCAAGGCCGGCGGACAGGCCGATGCCCGAAAAAGCGCCGGCCAGCACGCAGGCGATCAGAAAGAACATGACCGCATTGTCCTTCATCCGGTAAGTCAACTCGGATAGGGTGATCAGGTTGATTCCCCGGAACAGGACTTTTTTCCGGCGGCGCAGGCCTCCGATCAACCGGACGCTCGACTGGGTAAAGAGCAGGTACGTGCCGGCCCCTGTGAATGCAGCCGCACCGGCCAGCAGAAAAAAGGAACCGAAGCCGAGCACGAACACCGCAAACAGCTGCAGGTACCCGCCCGCGATCAAAACCAGCGCCAGCGCCGCCAGAAAAAAGCTGGCCTTGGGCTCGCTTCTCGGCTTGTCCTCGGCCTTTAACAGCTCGTCCGGCGTCAGCCGTTTTCCCAGAGTCGACGTGAAATAGCCGACGGCCAGAAACAGAGCCCCGAAGAGCAGCACGGTCAGAAGCGCCGGACGGGCCGGAAAATAAAACGGCAGCGAATCGGGAAGCTCCAGCACGCGGGAGATCAGCAGCAGAAACAATTTGTTAAGCACCAGGCCTGCACCGATACCGGCTGCCAGAGCCGCTCCCCCCAACAGCGCGTTTTCGCTGAACACAAGCTGTTTCATCTGGCGGGGCGACAGCCCGAGCACCAGCAGAAGACCGAATTCACGCTTGCGGATTTTCAGGAATGCCGCCGAGGAATATAACAGGAGCAGGAACGAGGCGGCCAGAACCGCGAGCAGCGCGGCGAGCATGCCGTTCGCCCCCAGCCTGCCGAGCGAATCGCTTCCCTGAAGCATAGGATGGAATGCCAGCATGGCCATAATAAACCCGATCATGACGGCAAACGCGCTGCTCAGAAAATGAGCGGCATACACCGGCTTGCTGCGCGACACGTTTCTATAAGCGAATTGGCGGAACGTCATCCTCCCAACCTCCCATCAACGACAGTACATTCAGGATTTGCTGGTAAAAGGCACCCGCGTGCTCCCCTCGGCGAAGCTCGGTGAAAAGCTGCCCGTCCCGGATGAATAGGACGCGGCTGCAGTAGCTGGCCGCTTTGGCATCGTGCGTGACCAGGAGCGTCGTCGCTTTCTCCTCGGCGTTCAACCGGGCCAGCAGCTCCATCACCGCCCGCGCCGCGCGCGAATCGAGGTTGCCGGTCGGCTCGTCGGCCAGGAGAAGAGACGGCCGGTGAAGCAGCGCCCGGGCGATCGCCGCCCGCTGGGCCTGCCCGCCGGACAGCTCGAACGTCCGCTTGTCCAGAATCTCCGTGATGCCGAGCTTTTCCGCCGTTTCCGCACAGCGGGCTTCCATGCTCGCCAAATCGGTATTATCGAGGGTCAGCGGAAGCAGGATGTTTTCTTTGACGGTCAAGGCAGGCAGCAGATTGAACGATTGAAAAACAAATCCCAGCTCGCGGCGCCGGTACCGCGCCAGCGCTTCCGCGTCCAGCCGGTGCGGCTCTTCTCCGTTGATCCGGACCGAACCCGAGGTAGGCCGGTCTATGGTGGAAATCAGGTTGAGCAGCGTCGTTTTCCCGCTGCCGGATGGTCCCATAATGCCGACAAACTCTCCCCGCCCGATGGTGAAGGAGATATCTTTTAACGCCTCGTAGGCGATTTTTCCCGGGTACACTTTTCGTAAATGCTGTACGCTTACCCATTCCATGGTCCTTCCTCCTTTTCCCCTGCGAAGTAAATCGCTTTTCTGCCCTCATTGTAACCGAACCTGCGCTTGGCACCTATCGATTCGGCTAACAGCAATCTAACAGCTTTGTAAGATAACAAAAAAACGGGCCGTCTGGACCCGCCTTTTAACGTCTATGAGGCTGGAAAGATATCCGTACCGCCGTTCCTTCGTTTTCCTTGGATTCCACGGCGATCCTGTGGCCCTGCTTGTCGAGAACGGTTTTGACCAGGTACAAGCCCATCCCGGTCGATTCCTTGAACCGCCTCCCGTTGCGTCCGGTGAAAAAGGGCTCGAACACCCGCGCGAGGTCCTCGGCCGGGATGCCGGCGCCTTCGTCTTTGACCTCCAGCACGACGCCTTCCGTGGAAACGCGGGCAGCGACCGTTACGCTTGTCCGGGTCCCTGCGGAATACTTGATTGCGTTGGCCAGCAGCTGCTGAAGCACGAAACGCAGCCACTTGGCGTCCGTCCGGACGGTTATTTCGGGCGCAATGTCCAGTACAGGATACACATAGCTGCGGATGAAAAGCCGCTTGTTTTCCTGAATGACCTCATGCGCAAGCTTTCCGAGCGGCACCTCGTCCACCCGGAAATCCGGTTCGAAGGCGTCCAGCCGGGCCATGTGCAGCGCCATGTCCAGTCCCTTGCGCAGGCGGTCCGTCTCTTCGCGCATGCTGGCGGTCTCGGGATCGTCCCGTTCCGCCAGGGTCAGCTCCAGAACCGACAAAGGCGTCTTCATCTGATGGACCCATTGGTTGGTAAAGGCCAGATGCCTCTCCTGACGCAGCTCCCATTCCTTGAGCAGCCGCTGGTAATCCTCATACTGCAAAGCCAGCAGACGGTTCAGGGCGTCGGGCAGCGGAGTCCCTTCGTTTTCGCGAATAGAGTCCTTCAGTTTCATGCCGGGGTCCTCCAGGCGTTCGTAAAACCGCCGGTTCCGGTAAAAATGCCAGCCCAAATAAGCCGCCGCCGTACAGAGTCCGAGAAGGACGGCGTACAGCGCCGTCCACGGCCGGTCATAGCCGTCCAGGACGAACACAAGCACCGTGACGGCGGTCTGAATCAGGCTGAAGACGGCAAACGGCAAGTGAGCGCGAAAAAAAAGCTTCATACGCCTGCCCGGCCTCCGCCCGTCAGCCGGTATCCCGCGCCCCGCATGGTTTGCAGCGAAACGCCGGCGTCCAGCTGCGTAAGCTTTTTCCGCAGCCGGTTGATGTTCACGCTGAGCGTATTGTCATCCACGTAGGTGGAATCATCCCAAAGGTTTTCCAATATTCTTTCTCGGCTGACGAGCCGCCCGGCGGAAGTCAGCAGCAGCTCCGTCAGTACGGTTTCCTTGCGGGATAACGTAACCGTACGTCCCGAAGCCCGATGCCGCAGCTCCATGCGCTCGGGGTAAAGCGCCAGCCCTTCCTCTTCCACCACGCGTTCGCTTCCGCCGGCAGCGTATTCGCCGTACACCCGGCGGATCTGCCCGCGAATTTTGGCGATAACGACCTCATAAGCAAACGGTTTGACGATATAATCGTCCGCACCGTTCTCGATTGCCCGGATCTGGTCGGACTCGCTTTCCCGCGCCGAAATAAAAATGATCGGGCATGTCGAAACCGTACGAATGCGCCGGCACCAGTAATAACCGTCATAGCTGGGCAGATTGACGTCCATGAGCACGACATGAGGCTTGGCCTCCAGAAAGCGGTCCAGCACCTCCTGAAAATCCGTCACCCGGACCGCCCGGTCTCCATACCGTTCGATGTGCGCGCCAAGCAGCCCGGCGATTTTGGGGTCGTCTTCGACGATCAGAATCGTAAACATGGCCAAAGCTCCTTCACAGTTATGCTGACAGGCGGGGGACCTCAACCCGCCAAGCTGCTTTTCAGCCTTCGGTCGCCCGGCCGTCCCCCGTAATCGGAATGGCGTCTCCGAGGTAAGCCGGCTTCGGCTTGATCAGCCTCGCAAACACAAAATCTTTGCTGCGTGCGGGAATCTCGCGAAGGTTGTAATAGCGTTCGCTTTTATAGCTCCGCGCGTCCGCCGCCACGCCGTACGCATCCAAACCGAGCTCACGGGCGTTGTAGACGGCCCTTGTTAAATGGAACCGCTGCGTGACGACGATCGGCCGCTTCACTTCAAACACGTCGCGCGCCCGGTACATGCTGTCGTACGTGCTGAAGCCGGCATGATCCATAAATATATCCTCTTCCGGCACTCCGTTCTCCAGCAAGTATTTTTTCATCGCGCCGACTTCATTGTACTCCACGCGGCCATGGTCTCCGCTGACGAGCAGCTTCTCCGCCTTGCCCGCCCGGAACAGCTCCAGCGCCTTGTCCAGCCGGTCGCGCAGCATGGGCGACGGCGAACCGTCCGGCCGCACGCCCGCGCCGAGCACCAGAATCGCATCCGCTTCCGGCGCTTCCTGCACGGACGTAATGTAGGCGGCGCCTGTCCGGCGCACCAGCCCGTCCGTCGCCAGCACTACCAATACGGCGGCAACTCCCGCTCCGATGCCGATTTTGAGCAGCCGGCCGGCTTGCCGGCGAAAGCGCCTGCCCGGGGAAACCGTACGGTTCTTTCCGGCTGCCGAAATCTGTTTTCCGCTCTCTTGCATTTGTTTGCTCTCCTCCCCGACGCCGAATCAACTCCCGATTCCGGCGTACGGCTGCATACTTTCACTATACCGCAGCTCCCGGGATTCTCCAATCTCCATCCCGAAGGTTTTCAACTGCAAAAAAGACCGGCGAAAAGTCCGCCGGCCCTCTCTTCCTATAGACGAAAATGGCGCGGGAACGGTTGCATGCCCCCACCGGTTTTCTCCGGCTGTTGTCCGTTTTGGGACTGCACCAAATTCGGCTTCGCCAAACGCATGGGCGCTTGCGCTTCACCCGTGCCGCAAGTAAACGGGATTGGTCAAGCAGGTCATGACGCTGTCTTCTCCATCCGCCCGCTCCCTGCGGGCCTCAGCCCGGAAAAACAAACGGTCCGCCGGAAGGGAAAACGACAGCCGCGCTTCCTTTTGGACCCGCCAGCCCATTTCCTTCCCCCGATCCGACCAGAGGCTGATCTCATCGGAAGCGGCGTTCCGGACCAGCAGGGTTCCGCTCAGATAACTTCCGGGTTCAGGCGCGCCATCCTTCCGGTCCCCGGAGCCGTCTTCTTCCGTGCGTTCCATTGATTGCGCGCCATCCAGAAGAAGCTCGTCGCCCACCTGACAGCCTTCAAGGCTCAGCTCCAGGAAGGTTCCGTCCGGCTCCGAGCTGAGCACGATCCGGCCCAGGCGGACCGCTTCCAGAATGCTTTCGGTCCGGCTTCGCGACACTCTCGCGTGGACGGTCGGTACGCCGTGCGCGACATGAAGATGCGGCCGGTGCGTATCGCTGCCGCCCACCGCCGTGATCCGCCGCCCCTCCGACAGGCGGTCCTGCCACCAGCGGACAGCCGCTTCGTTCAGCTCCCGCCAGGGGCCGTTCCATACTTCAACGGCATGAAACGGAAGGCCGAAGCCGAACGTCCAGGGACAATCCGGGCAAAACGGATGGTTGATCGAAATCAGCGCCCCCCGTTCCCCGGCCAGCCGAAGCTGCTCCGCCGCCGCTTCCGCAGTGGTGACCCGAAAGTCGGAGAGCGGGTCGGGATGCCCGAGCAGATTGGCATGCCCTCCATAGGCGGTCAGCTCAACGCCGGGAACGGTCAGCAGCTCTTCGTCCTGCTTCGTGATGAAGCGGTTTTGCGAAACGGTGTTGTGATCGGTGAACGCCGCAAAGTCCAGACCCTTGGCGGCAAGCTGGGCCCGGTTGTCTTCTATCGTGTACAGCCCGTCGCTGTGAACGCTGTGCAAGTGCAGATCGCCGCGCAGCCAGCGTTCCGCCGGCGGGTAAACGACCACTTCGGCGCGGACCTGACAGCCTCCCGGCGGAATCCGGTAGGCCCCGAGCAGCACGGCCCACCCGCCCGGTACAAGCTCGCCCGCCAGGTAACCCGGCGTGGCCCGCTCGGCTTCCACGAAGAAGCCGTCGCGCGCACCGCCGCTCCAGCCGACGATCCGCTCCGGGGAGCGCAGCCCGAGATCAATGACGGCCGGCTCCTTCGCCTGTTCCACCTGAAGCCGCACCTCCAGCCGGTCCGCAGGTCCCGCGACCTCGAAGGGTAGCTCCAGGTAAGTCCGCTCCTCTTCTTTATCGATCCGGCGCAGCAAAACCTGCCGCACTTCGCCTGCCGCGGCCATCCCGGGCGGCGCGGCCGAATCCATAACCCCCTTCATCCGTATGCCCTCCTATTCCTTGCTGGCGCCCAGCAGAATCCCCTTGGTAAAAAAGCGCTGCACGAACGGATAAACCGCCAGAAGCGGAACAACCGCAATGACGATCCCCGCCATCTTGACGTTTGTCGTAATCATGTAGCTGCCGGATGTCGCGCTGGTGTCGATGATCAGCGACTTGAGCGCCAGCTGCAGCGTAAATTTGGTGCTGTCGGTGAGCAGCAGAAGCGGCGCGGAAAACATGTTCCAGCGGCCCACAAACTCAAACAGGGCGACCGTCGCGATGCCGGGCAGCGCCAGACGCATATACAGCGAAGAGAAAATCCGCCATTCTCCGGCGCCGTCGATTTTCCCGGATTCGGCCATTTCGTAAGGAACCGTAAGAAAGAAATTGCGCATAAGAAGAATCGAAAACCCGGACACCAGGCCGGAAAAGACAAGCGCCGTCAGCGTATCGATCAGCCCGAGATCGCGGTTGACCACATACAGCGGGATCATGACCGCTTCCTGCGGAAACATCATGGTGATGAGGACGAAGGACACCATCGCCCGTTTGCCGGGTACATGCGGATGCACCAGCACATAGCCGGCGACGCAGGCCAGCAGGACGTGGCAAAAGGTCCCCAGCACGGTCACAATCACGCTGTTCAGAAACGGCTGCCACAAATTCAGGCTGTTCCAGACCACGCGGTAACCGTCCATCCCCGGATCGCGCGGATACAGGATGAGATCGGGCCGCATGGAGGCGGCGCCCGAGGAGAAGGACAAGGCGACTACGTTCAGAAACGGAATGATCATGGTCAGGATCAGCCCGGTCAGGAAGAGCGCATTGCATACGTCAAAGGTCCGGTTTTTCCATCCGGCTCGTTCGAATCGTTCCGCTCCGATCATCGGGCCACCTCGTCAAAACGCGTCAGTTTGCGGACCAGGACCGCAAGCGCCAGGGTAAACAGCACAACCAGAAAGTTCGCGGCCGTCGCCGGTCCGATGTGCATGTCCAGTATGCCTTTTTCGTACGTATACATCATGACCACATCCACCTGCGGGGCGGTGGACGGATTGCGCATGACGAGCACCTGGTCGAAAATCCGCAGCACCCCGAGCGTATTCAGCAGCAAAACCACCTTCATGGTTCCGCGAAGCTGGGGAAGCGTCACATACAGCGCCTGCTGCAAACGGGAGGCCCCGTCCATCCGCGCCGCTTCGTAGAGCGAGGGGTTGATCGAGACAATCCCGGCCAGAAACAAAATGCAGAGGTAGCCCATGTCTTTCCAGACGGCGACTCCGATCATGATCCAGCGCGACCAGCCCGAATCGGCCAGGAAATGAACCGGCGGCAGCCCGAACAGTTCCTTCAGGCCCAGGTTGACCAGACCGGTATCGGGAGAGAGCAGAAAAATCCACATGCCCCCGATCACCACCCAGGAAAGCAGATGCGGGACATACAAAACAAGCTGCGAGGTCTTCTTGAACCATCCCTGAAGCACCTCGTTCAGGGACAGGGCGATCAGAAGAGAGGCGGCAAACCCGGCCAGGAGAATGCCGCCGCCGATCAAGAGGGTATTCCATATCGCCCGCCAAAAAGCGGCGTCCCGCACGACCTCGCGGTAATTATCCAACCCGATGTACGGCTTGTCTCCCATCAGCCGGTAGTCCTGAAAGCTGATCTGCAGCCCCCGGACCACCGGGTAATACACAAACAACAGGAAATAAGCCGCCACCGGAAGCATCATCAGGTATAACATGCTGTGTTTGCGGATGGCCTTCATCCTTGCCGTCTCTCCTCCATCCTTCGGGCTAGTCGATCAGATCGCCCGCCTTGAGTTCTTTTTGCATGGCGGCAACCGCTTCTCCGGCCGGCATTTCGCCGGACATCGCCTTCAGCGCGTAGTTTTGCACGATCTTCTCGGCTTCGGACCATTCCGGCAGCGAAAGCTCAAGCTTCGCATATTTCGTCACCATATCCTGCGCCTCCTGGACGCCGGGCAGCTTTTCGAACGGGAACTTGACGTTGCTGTTGTACCAGAACGGAACCCCGTGATCCATGTTGTGCTCCTTGCCGGTGTCGGTCAGCGTGTACGTGCCGTTCTCTTTGGTGTAATCCACGTTTTCCACGCCCAGGCTTCCGAGAGCGATGCCTTCCTCCGTGTGCCAGAACTCCAGAAATTTCTGCGCCGCTTCCTTGTTATCGGAGTTGGCCGGAACAAACCAGAAATCGGGATCGCCGCGCCGCATCAGCATCTCCCCTTCGGGCGATGGGATGCTGGGGATTGCTTTTGCTTCGAACGCCGTGTTCGGATCTTCCTTTTGCCGCGTGTTGTTGAACATGCCTACCCAGGCATCCCAATAGGTCACCATGCCGACCCGGTCGGAAAGGAACAGGTTGCGCATTTTGCCGGTGTCATTGGTTACAAAGTTCGGGTCCATGATGCCTTCCTTGACCAGCTTGGCAAACCATTCGTACATCGGAACGGCGGCTTCGGTGGCGTACGGGATCGTCCGCTTGCCGTCTTCGATCACATACCGGTATTTCAGGCCCGCCGCGCTCATGAAGCCTTGGATTTCGTACAGACCGGCCGTGCTGAGCCCGTACGTGTCATCCTGGCCGTTGCCGTCCGGGTCCTGCTCCTTGAACGCCTTCAGCACCGCATACAGCTCGTCCAGCGTCTTCGGCTCCTGCAGGTTCAGCTTTTCCATCCAGTCCTGCCGCACGATCGGCATCGTACCGCCTTGGAATTTCGCGAACACGCCGTAGATTTTTCCGTCCTCGCCTTTCAGCTGCTCCCACTCCTCCGCCGGAATGACGGACGGGTCGGACAAGGTTGTGGAGCCTTGGACAAAATCGCTCAAATCAGTAACGGCGTTCTGCCCGATAAATTCGTTCAGCTTGCGCAGGTCGCTGATCTCGATCAGGTCGTATTTCTCGCCGGACCCGAGAGCGGTCACCACTTTTTTGTCGTAATCGCTGGCCGGCTTTTCCAGGGTAATCTCCATGCCGGTGCGGCGCTCCAATTCTTCTTCGAACTGCTTCATTTCCTCGGGCGTTTTGCCGCCGACGTTGGCGGTCAGAATCCGCAGCTCCTGCTTGCTTTCGGCAGCCGGACTTCCCTCGCCGGACGAAGACGCGGCTTCTCCGCCGTTTGCGCTTTCCCCGCCGCAGCCCTGGAGCAGCAGGACACCCGCCAGCGTCAAAGCCGGCCACATTTTCATCGCTTTCTTCATGATTGATTTCCTCCCTGTTGTTGAGGTTCGGCGCATGAGCCCCGCGGCACCAGCTCGGCGGGAATCAGGGACCGCTTTGCGATCGGCGATTGCTCTTCCATTTGCTGAATCAAAAGGCGGGCGGCCTCCGAACCGAGCTGCTCCGCATGCAAATTGACACCGGTGAGCGGCGGCGTAAAGGACGGGCCGAAAACCGCGTCATCGCTGAACGCCAGCACCGAAAGCTGTCCGGGGATCGTCCGGTTGAGCGCTCTCGCCGCGTTGTAGACGCCCAAAGCGACCGTATCCGTATCGGCGATGACCGCGGTCAGGGCCGCATCCTCTTTCAAGCGGCGTACCGCCGCCTCATACCCGTATTCCAGCGAAGATTGGCTTTCGCCGGGCTTATGTACCATCCATGTTTCGTCCGGCTCCAGCCCCGCCTCCCGGTAAGCCAGGCGGTATCCGGCCGCCCGGTCCTCCGCCACGGTTGTATCCGCCGGGGCGTTCAGGAACAAAATCCGGCGATGGCCGAGCTGCAGGAGCTGCCGCGTCATACGGTGCGCGAGACCGATGTTATCGTTGTCCACGTAGTTGACCCGCGCTTCGAATTCACGCGACGGCCGTCCGATGACGATGATCGGAACGCCTCCGGCAAGCCGCTCCTCGATCCGGCGGTCGCCGACCGTCGGATTGAGCAAAATTTCTCCTCCGATGGGGTCCGCCGCCTGATGCTCCGGCCTGCTGAGATAGGCCGGCGACAAGGTCGTCACCAAAAGCCGGTAGCCGGTGCGGTAGCATTCCTGCAAGACTCCGTTCAAAAGCGACATGTGGAACGAGTTGAATTTCATCCGCTCGCCGCGCATATTGAGCCCGATGATCCGGACCGACCGGTTGGCCAGGCTTTGCGCCCAATAGTTCGGCTTGTAGTTCAGCTGCTTGGCGGCGGCGAGCACCCGGTCCGTCACCTCCTTGCTGATTGGACGCTTCTTGCTGAACACGTTCGAGACGGTTCCTTTGGACACGCCGGATGCTTTGGCGACGTCGTCAATGGTTGCCAGCTTCGCTCCTCCTTTCCCTTTCTTCCCGTCCCATGTTAAACCGGTTTTGTAAAAACCGGATTAGCGGCAGGCTAAGGTTTTGTGAAGGCGGGTTCCGTTCCGGCGAAAACGGCGGCATACCGGGACAACGCAGCGCTTCCGGAGAAAAGAAAACAAGAAAACCGGTTTAATGCCGCCGCCTCCCGATGACGCCCTGAAGGGACTGTGTTCTTGCGGACGCGGGGCATCCATGAAGCGGGAAGACAGACAGAAACCCGCTGCCGGCGTGAGAACAGCAAACCCGGCACCATGACGGTACCGGGTTTCTTGATACGGCTTATAGATAGTCACATGGCCCCGATGGTTTGCTTGCGCCGGTATTCCGTCGGGGTGAGGTGGAATTTTTTGCGGAACAGCTGGGTGAAATGCCGCATGTCCTGGTAGCCGATGCGCTCGGCGATGTCGGCCAGCCGAAGCTGCGGATTCAGCAGCATCCGCTTGGCCTGCTCCAGACGCAGCGAAATCACATAGTCCTTGTAGCCTTGTCCGGTCTTCTGCTTGAACAGCTGGCTGAAATACCCGGGATGTAAAAATACGGCGGACGCTACCTTTTCGAGGGAGATGTCGTCGCTGTAATGCTCGCGAATGTACTGCAGGGCGACTTCAATCGCCTTTTCCCCTCCGCCTCTCCATGACTCGCGGCATTCGGCCGGCGGGATTTGCCGCATGCGGACAACGGCCTCCGGCACGCTCTTGAAGTCGCGCAGCAGCGGGGAATGGGCAAGATGAAACGGTACCTTCACGCAGCGCTGCAAATGACCCAACGCCTGTTCCCGAAAGGATTCCATGGTCATGCCGTCCCCGAGGGAGACGAGTCCGAGAAGACTTCGCGGCCCGCAGCTGACTACAAATCCTTCTCCGTAACGCTCGATCAGCTCCGTGAGGATGTTGTCGAAGATAAAATGCTCCAGGTGTACCTTTCCTTCCTCCGCATCCATTTGCACAAGAACGAGAGAAAAGCTTTGGTACTGCTCAACAAACGGCCCGAGGTCCAGATTGCCGGTATCCAGACCCAAGGCCAGCCGCTGAAACACCGCTTCGCGCAGGTATTTCAAGTTGGCCTTCAACCGCTCTTCTTCCGTCCATTCCCGCACCGCTTCCTCGGCCAGCCGCCGGATGAGCTCCACAAGCTTCGGCCTGCCGATCGGTTTAAGCAGGTAATCGCGCGCGCCAAGCCGGATTGCCTCCTGCGCGTACGAAAATTCGTTATGGGCGGAAATGACCGCCCATTTGACAAACGGGTGCTTCCGTTTGGACATTTTCATGAGCGCCAGGCCGTCCATGCCGGGCATCAGGATGTCCGTCAGCACGATGTCGATCCGGTGCGCGCTGAGGATTTCGGCCGCCTCGTCCGCATGGGCGGCCGCATACACGCCGTATTCCGGAAAGGCCTGCATGACCGCGCGGCCGATTCCTTCCCGGATGGCGCGTTCGTCATCCGCAATCAATACATTCATCGGAGAGTGCTCCTTTCGCCGGCAGAGGCAGCACAACGGCTACCGAGGTCCCGCCGCCGGGCCGGGCGGCAATGCGCAGTCCGTACGGTTCCCCATGCATATGCCAAAGCCGGCGCTGCAAATTTTGCAGCCCGATGCCCCGTTTGCCCTGTTCCTTCGGGTCCCGGTCTTCCGTGCCGCCGAGCGCCGCTTGAAGCTGGCCGAGCTGCCTTTCGTCCATCCCTTGTCCGTCGTCCTCCACCAGCAGATGCAGACGGTTCTCTTTCAGCAGAGAACGGACCTGAAGCGTGCCGGGCCGGTTCAGCGCCTCCAGTCCGTGCTTGACCGCATTTTCGATTATCGGCTGAAGGGTCATCCGCGGCAGCGCCACATCCAGCCAGCGGTCCTCGACGGCAAGCTCCACCCGCAGCCGCCCCTCCAGCCGGGCCTGAATGATCACCAGGTAATGGCGGATTTGCTCCATCTCTTCGCGCAGTGTAACCGGCGCGCCGTCGTCCCAATGGCTGCTGTATTGAAACAAGTTGGACAGCGCGAGGATGATCTCCCCTACCCGTTCGTTGTCTTTTTCGTCAAGCATCCAGTAAATCATGTCTAGCGTGTTGTACAGGAAATGCGGGTTCACCTGCGACTGCAAAGCGTGCAGCTCCGCGTTTTTTTCGCTCACCGAGGAAATTTTGACCCGTTCGATCAAGTCTTCGATCCGGTTGACCATCGCGTTGAACGTCGCGGCGAGAATATCGATTTCCAGGTAAGAAGGCGCGTAGGAGACGCGCCGGAAATTGCCCTGCTCCACCTGGCGCATCTGCCGGACAATCCGCTTCAGCGGCTGCGATATCGTCCGGGACACCAGCGTGGCGATGACGATGGAAACCGCAAACAGCACGGAGACGGCAAGCACCAGGTACCGCTTCGTTTCCGCAGCCTCCATCATTAAATCTTTATTCGGCGTTACGCTCACAACAGACCAGTCGGCAAACGGGAGCCGGGAACCGGCGACGATCCGGCCGGATTCCCGTTTGACATAGACGCTCTCTCCGCCTTCGGGAACGGAAAGCTCCGGTGCGGCCGGCGCTTCCGGCGCTCCCGACATGATTCTCCCGTCTCCGGATACAATCCAGACCTGGCTGTTCGGGCTGAGCTTCAGGTTGCCGAGCGCGTCCAGGATCGGCTGCGGATCGGTCTCATACAGCACGATGCCGATCGGTTTATGCTCGTTCAGGTCGTAAATCTGCCGGCCGAACGCAAAAACAGGCCGTTTCTCCATCCGATCGATCAAAGAGCTCGGGAAGATGCCGAGCCAAACCATCTTTCCCGACGATTGACGGATTTGCCGGTACCAGTCCTGCTGCCGGTAAGTGGGCTCGACCACATTCAGACTGTTGCCGTAGTTGTAAATTTTGCCGTTGTCCGTAATGACGTGGATGCCGAAAACATCGGCGCGGGAATAAAAGGTCGCCCCGATGAGCGTGGTCACCCCCTGGTCGTTGATATATTCCACCGCCGGCGTGTCGGGTCTGGCGTTCAGCAGGCGCACCAGTTCGAAATTGTTGCTGAGCGTTTTGGACAGGGAATCATAGCCGGTTTGCAGCAAGGCGAACAAGCCGGCGGTCTGGGCTACGTTTTTTTCGGCGAGGCCGCCGATTTTTTCCTGAACCTGATCCGATGTGCGTTCGTAATACAGCAAGCTCAAGGCCGCCACCAGACCGGACAGGGAGAACAGAAACAACAGAAACAAGCGGTGGCGGATCGACCGGACGTTTTTCACCCATCGCAACGCTGGCTCTCCTCCCTCCGCTTCCGTCCGTTGTCTTGGCCCCAGGCCCCAAGAGCGAAAACCGGCCGTCTGCCGTTAACTTCTTCGGAGGACGCATCATTTCCTTTTTTTCACTTATCCCTTGATCGCTCCGGCGACCATCCCTTTGGTAATCTGGTTGGACAGAAAAAAGTAAAGCAGGATAACGGGCAGCGCGCCCATCACCAGAAAGGCTCCGATGTTGCCGTAGTTGACCGAATATTGGCTCACAAATGTGTACACCCCGAACGGAAGCGTCTTCAGCCGCTCCGACGAGAGGAATGTCGCCGCCAGGATGTATTCGTTCCAGATGGCGATAAAGGTGAGAATGCTCACGGTCATGATGGGCGGAACCGAAACCGGCAGAACAATACTTCCGAAAATCCGGAAGACGCTTGCGCCGTCGACAAAAGCGGATTCTTCGATTTCGTGGGGGATGCTGCGCATGAACCCGCTCAGGATAAACACGGCGATGGGCGTCGAGAATGCGATGTACGGAAGGATCAAGGAGAGATGCGTATTGAGAATATGCAGATGCTTGAAAATAATCATAAGAGGCAAAAGCGTTGCCTGCATCGGGATCATCATCCCCATGAGAAAAATCGTCAGCACGAGACCCCCGTACCGCCAACGGAAGCGGGAGATCGCGTAGGCCGCCATCGAACTCAGAAAAATCACGCAGGCCATAGTCGTCAAGGTGACAAAAACGCTGTTGGACAAGTAACCCGGGTAGCTTCCGAGTTCGTATGCTTCCTTGTAGTTCTGCCACTGAAACACCTTGGGGAAGGAAAAAAAGCTGCCGTCAAGAATCTCCTCGTTTGTTTTCAGCGAATACAGCACCAGCCAAAGCAGCGGATAAAGCTGGGTAACGACCGGTACGGCCAGCAGCAGGCACACCAGGCCTTTTTTGAAGATGTTCACGAAGAAGTCTCCTTTCCGGACCGGCGGACGGTTCCGTTCTCAGCTCCACTTTCGGTCCAGGCGGTTGAACAGCAGGTTGATCAAGGCCGTAAAAAGCAGGCAGACCAGCACCAGAAAAACCGCTATGGCGCTGCCGTATCCGTATTTCATGGAGAGGAACGAGCTGTTGTACATGTGCGTCGAGATGACATCGGTGGCATGGGCCGGGCCGCCACCGGTCATGACCATGACGAGATCGAACGCCTGGAGGGACCCGATAAACGCAAGTACGATGGAAATTTTAAAAATGGGCACGATCAGCGGCAGGGTGATGTAACGGTCGGCCTTCAGTCCCTCCGCCCCGTCGATCCGGGCCGCTTCGTAAATTTCGGCGGGCAGGTTGCGGACCCCGGTAAACTGGATCAAAAGATGATAGCCGAAATACTGCCAGAGCGAAACCAGGTACAGAGCATACATGGCCACCTCGGGCTCCGTCAGCCAATTGCGCGTCCAGCCGTCAAGGCCGAGCGAAACCAGCACCCCGTTCAGCATGCCGCCCATGGAAAGCGGATTGTAGATCGTTTTCCAAAGCTGGCCGATGATGACGACGGACAGAATAACGGGCGTGAAATAAATCGAGGCCAGGCTGTTAGCCCTGCGCACATAGCGGTTCAACAGAATCGCCATAAACAGGCAAAGGGGAATTTCCAGCATCGAGGCCACGGCATACAGCAGGGTCCGGCGAACGGACGGCCAAAAAATCGGATCATCGAACAGCATCGTCTTGAAATTGGCCAAGCCGACGAATTTGGCCTGCGCGATGCCGTCCCAATCCAGAAGGCCGGTGTAAAAGGAAACGAGAATCGGAACAAATACCAATCCGGCATACAGCAGCAGGCAGGGCAAAACAAAAATGGCGATGGTGTACGCCGGTACCTTCAGCACTTTCAAAGGGTGCAGCCCCCTTTCGTGAAGCGCCATGCACGGAAGCGGCGTTTCGCTTCCGTGCATGGGCCGGATAGCCGGGACGGCCTATTTGTTGGCGTCGAACGCCGTCTGGTGTTCGTTGGCGACCTGCGCGGAATCCACCTGCTGGATAAACAGGTTCTGGATGCTGCTCAAGTGCGCTTGCGCGGTCGCGGGGTTCATGGTGTTGTCGAAGGCGAGGTCTCCGCCTTTGATATTGTTGAACAGCTCCGCCACCGTGACCGCCAGATCGGAATAACCGGCCGCCTTCAAATCTTCGTCCACCTTCTGCCCGAGACCAACGGCGTTTTTCAGTTCAAATTGCTTCTTGGGCAGGTTGAGGGCGAAGAAATTCAGGAAGTCTTTGGTTTCCTTCAGATGCTCGCTGTTGGCCGACACGGCGAACGCGCTGCCCGGGGCGATCATAAACTCGTTCAGGTCTCCCTTGCCGTTAACGGTCGGAAACGGAAAAGCTCCGACCTTCCCGGCCACCGAGGAGGAGTCGATGGCGCCTGTTTCCCAGGTGCCGATGACCCACATGCCCGCTTTTCCGGATTTGAACACATTGCCGCCCGCAGTCGCGTCAAGCGACGTTGCTCCGTCCGGAAAAGCGCCGGCCTGCACCAGCTTCTGGAAGGCGTCCACCGCTTCGATAAACGCCGGATCTTGGAATGTTTTTTTGCCGTCCATGACGTCCTTGAGGAAGCCGGGGCCGCCGTTGGTGCGGAGCAAAATGTTCATGAACAGGAAGGAGCCGGTCCAGGAGTCCTTTTCGCCGATCGCGAGAGGAGTGATCCCCTTTGCTTTCAGCTGTTCCACGGCTTTCAGGAAATCATCAAACGTCGTGGGGATGCTGGCGATGCCCGCCTGCTCGAAGAGCTCCTTGTTGTAATAAACAACCTGGATGTTGTTTCCGTCGGGAAGGGCGTAGACATTGCCGTCAAAGCTGTAGTAATCCAGAAGGCCGGTTTGATACGTGTCCTTCAAGCCGTTTTGCTCCAGCATGTCGTTAAGCGGCGCGAGCAGGCCCGCTTCAACAAATGGCTTCATCTGGGCGGCCGGATTGACGATGGTGATATCCGGCACTTCTTTGGAAGCCGCCTGCGTTTTCAGCTTCATTTTCTGCTGGTCCGTGTTCAAGGTGTCCAGCTCAATCTTGATGTTCGGATTTTCCTTTTCATACTGCTCCGCCAAAGCATGCACCATCTTGTGGGAAGGCGTGGCCGGGTCGGGATAAATGTTCTGGAACGTAATCGTCACTTTTTTGCCGGCGTTTTTGCCGGCCGATTCCGATTCCGCCGACGCCTGCGGCGAGTCCTTTGCTTCGCGCTGCCCGCAGCCCGCCAAACTTGCGGCAAGCGCGCCAGCCAGCACAACCGCCATCATTTTGAAACCTTTTCGCATTGCTTTCGCCCCCTGGTATATTCTCCCTACAGCCTTCATTATTGATGGATAAAGCGCTTTCAACAAGGTGTAAATTTCAGGAATCAGGTTTGTTTTTTTGGGATTTTCCGGCAGCCGCATAAAAAGGACCGCTCCCGGGCAGACGCTGTTTGTCTGCCTGGGAACGGTCTTTTATTGGCTAGCCGTTATTTTATTGCTTGCGCTTACTCCGCAGTCGCGTGATCAATGGAAGCGGCCTGGATTGCGCCGTAGGCCCAGTGGGCGGCGGCGACATCCTTCCACGCCGGGGACGCGTCCGCCAGCGGCGCGCGGCCCAGGTACTTGTTGATCATCGAGACGGCCTCGGCTCGCGTGACCGCCTGGTTCGGACGGAACGTGCCGTCCGCATAGCCGGACAGAATCCCGCTTGCACCGGCCTGCTCGATATACGCCTTCGCCCAGTGGCCGTTAATGTCGCGGAATGCCGGCACCTGGCCCGCAGGCGTCTTGTCCTGCATCAGCTGCGCCAGAATCGCCGCCAGCTCCGCACGCGTAATCGCGCGGTCCGCCTTGAAGCTGCCGTCCGTATAGCCCTTCATCACGCCCAGCGCCGTCACTTTGTCGATGGCGCCCTTGGCCCAATGCTTGCTCTTCAGGTCCGTGAAGCTTCCCGCTTGGCCCGCTTGCGCTTCCGGCGTAATCTTCGCCAGGAGCGCCGCG